>NZ_JBIAQM010000002.1:158759-200394 GCF_042888945.1 Streptomyces sp. NPDC002698 | reverse complement strand
CGCCAACCCCATAAATCCACTTAACGGGGCGGGGGGGGGGGGGGGGGCGCCCGGGGCGGGCGCGGGGGGGGCCGGCGCGGCCCCCCCCCGTCTCCGGAAGTGCCGCGCCGCCGGCCCTCGGCCGCGGCCGAGGGCCGGGTGTCCTTCGGGTTGCGGGGTGCGGTGCGCGACACCACGCTGGCCAGGACGCCCGCGTGATCGACGGCCCGGAACCGGTCGCCCGCTTCCCCGAGGTCGGGCGCCGGTGCGCGTCCGGGCACGCGTGGCGGGTGGGCGCGACGACGGGAGAACGGTGGCACACAGGTGAACGCCGGATCGCGTCGTGCTCACCGGCGGCCCGGCGCGCCCGGCACGGGCCGCGGCGGGCGCCGGACGCGTCATGTCGTGGGGAACCGCTCCTCCCGTGGCGTCTGGACGGTCACGCGGGCGCGAACGGCCGGCGCGTACGGACGGTACGGCGCCGGAGACGACCAGGGCGTCCTGGTGCGTCACGGGCTACGGGTGGCCGCGGCCTACGCGTGGCGGCTGCTCGTGGTCGGTGTGGTCGCCTATACGGTCTTCGCCCTCCTGGGCAAGCTCCAGCTGGTCGCCGTGGCCCTGTTCCTCGCGCTGGTCGTGACGGCGGTCCTGCGTCCCCTAGCCGACCTGCTGGCGCGGCGCATGCCGAGGACCGTGGCGGTGATCGTCAGCATCCTGGGAAGCATCCTGCTGGTGCTCGGCGTGATGGCGCTCGTCGGCCGTGTCGTGGCGGGCGAGTCCGGAAGGCTGGGCCATGAGTTCGCCGGGGGACTGGGACGGATCGAACGCTGGCTGGAGGGCTCGCCGTTCCATCTGAGCCACGCGGTGATGTCGGACCTCCAGGGCAAGGTGGCCACCTTCGTCTCCGAGCACCGTTCCGAGCTGATCAGCAGCGCCCTCAGCGGCGCCGGCCGCGCGGTGGAGTTCGTCACCGGCCTGGTGCTCGCGCTGTTCTGCTCGCTGTTCTTCATCCGCTCCGGGGACCGGTTCTGGCGCTGGTTCCAGGAGCTGATGCCGGAGGGCGCGCGGGACCCGTGGGACCGCGGCGGGCGTGCGGCCTGGCGGACCTTCGCCGGCTACACGCGCGGCATCATCATCGTGGCGGCCACCAACGCCGTCCTCGTCGGCATCGCCCTGTTCGTCCTGGGCGTACCACTGGCGCTGCCCCTCACGCTGCTGGAGTTCTTCGCCGCGTTCATCCCCCTGGTGGGCTCGCCCGTCGCCCTCGCCGTGGCCACGGTCGTCGCGCTGGCCACCCGGGGGCCGGTCGTCGCGCTCATCGTGCTCGCCCTGATCGTCGTCATCGGCCAACTGGAGGGGCACGTCCTGCACCCGCTCGTCCTGAGCTGGGCCGTCCGGCTGCATCCCGTGGTCGTGGCCCTCTCCGTCATCGCGGGGAGCATCCTGGCCGGTGTGACCGGCGCTGTCGTGGCGGTGCCGATGGTGTCGGTCGCCTGGTCCGTGATCACCGAGCTGCGGGCACGCCCCGAACCGGAACCCACCGGGCGCTCACCGGACCACCGGTCCGCCCCGGCCGAGCGGCGTCCCGGGCCGACGGGGGATGCCGGGGCCGGGGCCGGGAAGCCGTAGCGGCGCCGGATCGGCGGCGCCGCTACGTCGTGGCCGCCGCTACGTCGTGACCCCGTAGCGCCGTGGCCCTGCCCCCCGTCCTCCCGCCATGTCTCAGGAGGCCTCGACGGCTGCCTTGATCCGCTTGCCGAAGGCGTCCGCGTCCTTGCGGGCCGCGCTCAGCGCGAGGCCGACCAGGAGTTTGCCGATGCCATGGCCCTCGAGGACGTTGAAGATCCGTACTCGGGTGGTCCGGGGGCCGGTGGACTCGAGGTCGTAGCCGCCCTCCTTCGCCATGACGATGTTCTTCGAGACCTCGGCCCAGCGGATCCGGCGGGACGGCTCGAACTCGGTGATGCGGAACTTCCGGCCCGTCTTCATGCCGGCGTCCTTGACCGTGCTGGTGAAGACGGTGCCCACGGCCGTCGGGCCCTCCGGAGTCTTCGTGATCGCCTGCACCCTGGGGCTGAACTGGGGGTCGTTCGTGCCGGCGGCGAGGTAGGCGAACACCTCCTCGACGGGGCGGTTGATCTCGGTTGTCGCCTCGAACTGACCGGACACGGTTCCTCCTGTGCTGCGATCACGGACCGCCCGCTGAGGGCGCGCGGCCTTGCCGCGCCCGGTCAGCCTAGGGGGCAGGAGCGTCGCGGGCGCGTCGCACGGGCTCAGTGGTCGAAGCCGTCGGACAGACGCACGGTGTAGCCGTCCTCCTCCATCAGGACGACGGTGACGCCGAAGGGGTTGGGGTGGTCCAGCTCCATCGGGGTGAACGCGTACGCGACGGCGGCCTGGACCGGCGGCGGAAGCTCGCCGTCCGGTCGCGGCGCGGGGGCCTGGTCCCAGTCGAGGGCGGTCGCGGACTCCTCCGCGTTCCCGGAGCCGGCGGGCAAGGACTCCTCGGTGTAGGGGAACTGGTGCAGCACATGCCCGTCCGGGGTGGCGCGGACCATGTTCAGACACGGGGAGGGGCCGGCGACGGGCAACTCGCAGGAGGTGGCGACCTCCTGGGTCTCCCAGGCCAGGACGACCTCGTCCGCGCCGGCCGCCGCCGCGATGTTCGACAGCGCCGCGATGCCGGTGAGCGCGTCGGCCCCGGGCTCGGTCGGGCGGACCCAGACCAGCCCGACCAGCTCGCCCCGCACGAGCGGCATGATGACCGGCCGGGGTACCGCACCCTCGCGCACTCCCTTGACGTAGGCGCTTTTCATCGAGCCGACCAGCGTGTCCCACGTTCGCGTGTCCACGGAAGCCCCTTTGCCGCTGTTGTCTTCGATCACCGCCGACCCTGTCACGCGGGGTGTCCCCGTGTCAGCGGGATGTCCGGCAGTGTCCGGCAGGCGACCCCTTCGGCGCCCTTCGCCCGTACGGCGGCGCGGACCGCTCCCGCGGACGTCCCTTAGGCTCGATGGGATGGGGCAAGTGGAAGTCCTTCAGCTGCTGCTCTCGGCCGTGCACCGGTTCGAGGGCCGACCGGGCGACGGGGTGCCCCCGCTGCCCGACGCGGAACTGGTGGCGACCGCTCAGGTGCGCGCCGGACTCGGGATCGTCGGCGACCGCTACTTCAACCGTCCGGCCCATCGCGACGCGTCGATCACCCTCATGGCGGCCGAGCGCTTTCCGCGGGGCGCGGCCGCGGAGGCGGACCTCCGGCTGACCCGGCGCAACGTTCTGCTCCGGGGGGTGGACATCGACGCCTGTGTCGGCGCGACGATCGCCCTGGACTGCGGCACCGGGCCCGTGGTGCTCGCCGTACGCGGCGCGGCCAGGCCCTGCGCCTGGATGGACACCACGCTCGGCCCCGGCTCACGACGGGCGCTGCGCGACGGCGGGGGAATCCGCTGCCGCCCGCTGACCGACGGCATTCTCGCGGTCGGGCCCGCCGAGTTCACGGTGGTGGAGCCGGCACCCGCGAAGGACTGACCCGGGTGCCGAGGCCGGAACGCGGTCGGCCGCCGCGACGGACCGGCCTGGACGGGCCGGCCTGGACGGACCGGGTCGTGGGCGCGTCCGGGCCGACGGCCGCGAAGCGCCGACCCGTCGAGGTGTATCCAACCAGTTGGTTGACTAAGGCGGGGACCGGGCATACGGTTATTCAACCGACTGGTTGATTACGTGAGGTGAGAGGTGTCCGACGAGCGGCTGTCCCGGGTGTTCTCGGCCCTGGCCGACCCGACGCGGCGCGACATCGTGGCCAGGCTGGCCGCGGGGGACGCCACGGTCAACGAACTGGCCGAGCCCTACGACGTGACGGTGCAGGCCGTGTCCAAGCACATCCGGGTGCTGGAGGACGCCGGTCTGGTCAGTCGCAGCAGAGACGCCCAGCGTCGGCCCTGCCACCTCGAAGGCGAGGTCTTCGACCTGATGACGCGATGGATCGAACGCTACCGCCGCGAGGCGGAGGACCGTTTCCGCCGGCTCGACGCCGTCCTCGAACGGATGGGGGACCAGCCGGGCGAAGGCACCTCCGGCAACGAGGCGGCATCATGAGCACCGCGAACCGGAGCGACCGGCACGAGACGCGGATCGTGGCCGACCCGGCGCTGCCCACCATCCTCATCACCCGGGAGTTCGACGCCCCCGCGGAGCGTGTGTTCAGGGCGTACACCGATCCCGATCTCGTCGTGCAGTGGCTCGGCCCGCGGCGGCTGACCATGCGGATCGACGTGTACGAGGCGCGCACCGGTGGCTCGTACCGCTATGCGCATCACGAGGCGGACGGGACGGAGTACGGCTTCCGCGGCGTGTTCCACGAGGTGCGCCGGGACGAGCGCATCGTGCAGACCTTCGCCTACGACGGCTTCCCGGACGGCGTCAGCCTGGAGACCACCCTCTTCGAGGACCTCGGCGGCCGGACCCGGGTCACCACCACCTCGCTCATGGCGTCCATCGAGGCCCGCGACGCGATGATCAGAAGCGGTATGCGACGCGGTGTCCGCGAGGGCCACGAGCGCCTCGACGAACTGCTCGGCGGCCGCCGGAGCGGGAACGCCTGAAGAAGAACCGATACGGAAGGCTTGAGATCATGACGAGCGCAGCCGACGAGCACCGCACTGTCGCCGAGGTCTTCACCGAACGGGTGCGCGGAGTGCGCCCCGGGGCCTGGGAGAACCCCGCGCCGTGCGACGGCTGGGTCGCCCGGGACGTGGTGCGTCACCTGGTCGAGTGGTTCCCCGACTTCCTGAAGGCGGGCGCCGGGGTCGAACTGCCGAAGGGGCCGTCGGTGGACGACGACCCGGTGAAGGCCTGGACGGTGCACAGCGACGGAGTGCAGGCACTCCTCGACGATCCGGCCACGGCGCACCGAACGCTGTCGAACCCGCACATCGGCGAGGTCCCGCTGGACCAGGCGGTCGACCGCTTCTACACAGCCGACGTCTTCATGCACACCTGGGACCTGGCACGCGCCAGCGGCCAGGACGAGCACCTCGACCCCGGCAGGTGCGCCCGGATGCTCGACGGCATGCTGCCCCTCGACGACGTGCTGCGCGGGAGCGGGCAGTACGGGCCACGGGTGGACGTCCCGGAGACCGCCGACGTGCAGACGCGCCTGCTCGCCTTCATCGGACGCAATCCCTGAGGAACCCTCTGGAGACGCGCGCCGTCCCGGAACGCGCGCCGTCCCGGAACGCGCGCCGTCCCGGAACGCGCGCCGTCCCGGAAGGGGAACGTCCGGGGCGGGGTGCCGTCAGGGATAGGAGTGTCCTCCGGGAAGGGGCACCGTCCCGGAGGGGAACCGCTCCGAAACGGTCGCCGTTCCGGCCGTGGGCACGTTCACCCTCCGGCGCCGTCACCCTCCTGTACGGGCCGTGGCGTCGCGGCTGTACCGGTCGTGACATCGCGGGCGGTCGCCGGTGGCGTTCCGTCGCCTCGGACCGGAGGCGGCGGCCCGTCCGGACGGCTCCCGCCGATCGCCGTCAGCTCCGCCGCGAGAGTCCGCAGCCAGGTGTCGATGTCGACCAGCGCGGGCAGGACGGGGGCCGGGGCGGCGGAGACGACCTCGTGCGGAAGGGGCACCGGCGCCGCCCGGACGCCACCGGGCGGGAAGGCCGCCGCGCTGTCCATCGCCGAGGCCAGTCGCCCCGCGGACTCCCGCGCCCACCGGACCGCTTCGGGCGGTGCCGGGCCGTACGCCTGCCGGGGCAGCCAATGGGATCCGATCACCGCGTGGGAGACGCAGTTGAGCGCCAGGTGCCAGTCCGGTCCGCTGTCGACGGCGTTCCTGCCGCCCTCGGTCCGGTACTGCGCGTAGGCGCGCTCGGCGATGCGGAGCCGGTGCCGGGTCAGCCGGAGCGCCTCATCGGTGTCATCGTGCCGAGGCCGCGTATCGCCGGACGTCCCCGACTTCCCGGACGCCTCGGGTGCGCCGGACGTCCCGGAGGCGCGGACCACGGCGGACACGGTGACCCGCACCAGGGGCGCCGCGGAACGCAGCATGTCCGCCACACCGCGCCGAACCTCGGCGTGGGCTCCCGCGGGCCAGGCGAGCACTCCGCACACCAGCCCGATCGTGCAGCCCGCCAGGACGTCGAGCAGCCGTGTCCCCGCCAGCCGCCAGTCGGCCGGGGCGAGCTGGCTGAAGGCGGCGGCGACGACCAGGGTGAACAGACCCTGCGCCCAGGCCGGTCCCGCGATCGGCCCCACCGAGAACGCCACGAACATGGCCGGCACCAGCACGGCGGCGTACACCTCGACGGTGCCGCCGGCCTCGAAGATCAGCACCCCGGCGGCCAGCGCGCCCACCAGTGTGCCGATCGCCGCCGAGCGCACCGTGGACCAGGTCGCTCCCGCGGTCGTACGCCCCAGCGTCAGCACGGCCAGCAGCACCCAGAAACCGTGCGAGAGGTCCAGGGCCCCGGCCACCAGACGGGCGGCGCCGAGACCCAGGGCCGTGCGTACGGCGTTCTGGAACAGGACCGAGCGCAGGGTGAGGTTGCCGGTCAGACGCAGCGCGAGGAGCCGCGCCGTGGAGAGCCCCGCGTACCAGAACTGTTCGGGCGGCAGCCCGGCCGCGTCGCGGCGCCCGCCGATCGCCACGGCCACCGCCGCCTGGGCGGTCAGGGCCGAGGCCGCCATGACCAGCAGGTCGGACCGGCACTCCAGCAGTCGCCGCGACGCTTTGGCGTCCGTGTCGGGCCCGCTGCCGGACGGACGTCCGCGGACGGCGACGAAGCCGGCGACCATCTCTTCCAGGGCCTCGGGCCCCGGGACGGCGCGGGCACCACGCAGAGCGTCCGCCGTCGCGGTGCAGCCGGCCGCGACATCGCGCAGCAGCTCCTCGGAGGGCGGATCGGCGGCCGTGGCGGAGTCCGGCCGCTCGGCCATCCGGGCGAGCTGGTCCAGTACCCGCCGTGTCGCGGCTCCGGCCTGCGCCAGTCCCCGGTCGGTACGGCCCGCCCCCGTCGGACGTGAGCCCGGTGGCGCCTGTGACAGCCGCAGCGCCAGCCCTTCCTCACGCAGGCGCCGGGCCCGCTCGGGCGAACGACGGTGGCCCTGTGCGGACGCGAGCGCCGAAGCGGCCGCGAGGTCCAGGGCGGCGGCGATCCGTGCCCGATACCTCTGGACGGGCGGGGCGGGCAGGAGCAGCAGCTCGCACAGGACCAGCAGGAGGACACCGGCCAGCAGGCCGCCGAGGCGCTGCGGAAGGGTGTCCGGCGCGTACGGCGGGAAGCACGCGAGCACGTAGAAGAGCAGCAGCCCCGGGACGGCGCCCGCCGCGGCCGGTCCGTACGCGGAGGCGAAGGAGATGGCGAAGCCGACCACCAGCATCCCGGCGACGGCGGAGGCCGTCGTCACGGCGAGAGCGGTGCCGAGGGCCGTCAGCGCCACGGCCGGCGGCAGCACGATCAGCATGGTCCGCGCCCGGTCCCGGCCGCCGCCCGGGATCGGGGAGAGGACGCCGAGCGCGATCGGCGCGAAGAGGGCGTAGACGGCGACGACCGGCTGGTCCAGCGCGTAGAGGGCCGAGTAGAAGCCCGTGGCGGACGCGACCGTGACCCGTACGGACTGCCGCGCGGCCCGTACGCGACCGGGGGAGAGGGGCCGCTTCGGCATGGACGTTCCTTCCCCGGCGCCTCCCCGGGCCCGTCCCCGCCGTACGCCCATTGTCGACCGGGACCGGGTGGGAGGCACGGGCGGCGCCGGCGCCGCGGGTCCGGATCCGCGGCGGGGACGGGCCCCGCTCGGCCGTCCGCCCGAGTCGGTCGGCCGAGTCGGGCGGACGAGTCGGTCGGACGGGTTCCTGTGACGCGTGGGGGGAGGGGGAGCCGAGGCCGCTCGTCGGCAGGCTTCGCCCCAGGCCGGTTTTCGGCTTCGCCCCAGGCCGGCTTTCGGCTTCGCCTCGGCTGTCCGACGGATCCGATCCGCGCGGACAGGAATCCGCGTCGGTTGAAACGACAACAGGGTTTCCTCGTAAGGCAGTTGAAGGGAAAGGCGTCGGCGGTCGCCCGGTCGGTGTCCGGGCCCGCGACACGGTCCGCAAGCGTCTCGTCACCCGGCGGTCGGGAGCGCGCCGTCTGATCAGGGGTTTCTCTACCCAGGAGGCGGGTGAGCGCATAACATCCGGACGGGAAGTCACCCGGAAGGCATGTCGGGGCAACCTCATGTCGGGGCAACCTGCCGGGACGCGGGCCCGTCCCCGACTCGTCACCGCCCCCGACCCGCCTCCGCCCCCGACCACCCGTCACATCTCCGCCTGCGCACCTGTTCAGTCCCGCACGAAGGAACCATCAGTGAGCGAATCCGGATCCTCCGGAAGAGTCCAGCCGGCTCAGGCCGGCGATCCCTCCCGAATAGGTCCGTACCGGATCGTCGGTCGTCTCGGTGCCGGTGGCATGGGTACCGTCCACGCGGGCGTGGCCTCCGACGGAACGCGTGTGGCGGTGAAGGTGATTCAGCCCTCGCAGGCCCAAGAACCGGAATTCAGGGCCCGTTTCAGGCGTGAAGTCGACATGTCCTCCCGTGTCACCGGCCCGTACCTGGTCCCGCTGCTCACTGCGGACGCGAACGCCACGCAGCCGTGGCTCGCCACCGAGTACGTCGCCGGGCCGACGCTGCACGAGCACGTGCTGGCCCAAGGACGGGTCACCGGACCCAGTCTGTACGCTTTCGCGGCCGCCACCGCGCAGGCGTTGGCCGCCGTGCACGCCGCCGGCGTGGTGCACCGTGACGTGAAACCGCAGAACGTCATCCTCACGCCCTCCGGTCCCCGCGTCCTGGATTTCGGCATCGCGCACGGCGACGACGACACCAGAGTCACCCGTCCCGGGGCCACGACCGGTACCCCGGGCTGGATCGGTCCCGAGCAGTACCGGACGGGAGCCGCCGGGTCCGAGAGCGATGTGTTCGCCTGGGGAGCGCTCGTGGCCTACGCGGCCACCGGGAAGTCCCCGTTCGGGACGGGCGCGCCCGACGTGGTCGCGTTCCGCGTAATGTCGGGTGAACCCGACCTGGGCGGTGTCCCCGCGCCCCTGCGCGAGATCGTGCTGCGGGCACTGGCCAAGGAACCGGGGGACCGTCCCTCGGCCGCCGACGCCGCCGAGGAGTGCTTCGAACTCCTGGCCGCGCAGCTCATCCAGGCGATGCGAGCCGACACGTTGTTCACGCGGGCGGAGGACATGATCACCGCGGTCTGGGACATGCCTCACGTGGACGATCCGGCGTGGCCACGGCCCGCGAGACGCGGGCGAAGACCATGGGCGGGCGTGCTCGTCGTCGCGGCCGCGGTCATCGGGGGCCTGGCGGGCGGAGTGGTCGCCCTGATGCCCGGCAAGCCGGAGAGCGGCCGCTATCCGACGTCGAACGCTTCCTCCGTCCCCGCCTCCTCGGTTCCCGTGGCCTCCGTCCCCGCTTCCTCGGCTGTCGTCTCCTCCCCGGCCGGCATCCCGCAGCCGTCCGGGGCGAGCACGAGGGCGAGCACGTCGGTGCGGCGCGAGCAGGCCACGAGCGGCCGTCCGGCGAGTGCGGAGAGCTGGGCGGACGCGAGGTCGGCACGCGGCGAGGGCGAACACGACGTGGCCCGTGCCGTCCTGCGCGACCAGGGTGTTCTCGTCCGGGAACTCGGCGACGCCATCGACCTCGTCCCGAGCACCGTGAGGTTCCACGCGTCACGCGGGGAGGTCTACCTGTCGTACCGGCTCGCCTCCGACGAGGCGGGAACGCTGTACGCGGAGACGGAGGTCGCCGGTCTGATGTGCCGGACGCTGCGGGAGTCCGTCCTGCGTCTGCACCCGGAACTGCCGTACCGCGCCTTTGTCATGGTGAGGGAAGCGACCGGTCATGACCCGCTGGTGACCTGGGACGACGACTTCCTCACCGACGCCGGGTGCACCTCGGCCGACGACGACTTGAGCCCTGCCGGCGCCGGACTGGGCTGGGAGCCGGACGAACAGGGCCTCGGCCAGGCCATGATTCCCAGCACCGACCGCGACGAGATCGGCGTCGCGGACCGCGCCACCCGCAGGATCATCGAGCGGACCAACGGGATGCGTACGACGCTCGGTACGGATCGCGCGCTCGGCAACGCGGAGCTCAAGGTGGGCTTCGATCCGAGTCGCTCGGCGATGTACGTGTGGTCGGACTACAGGACGTGGAATCAGCGGCAGGCCGCGGCCTGGGCGGGCATGGCGGCGGGCGAGGCGTGCCGGGCTCTGGTGCGGCAGCGGGACGGCGCGGGCGGCGCGTGGCCGTACTCCCGTTACGCCGTGGCGGAGAGAGACGGCTCCGGCTATCTGATGATCCGCTGGGGCACGGCCGGAACCCTGGCCGACTGTCCGGCCTGACCTGCCCCGACTCGACCCGCCCCGCCCCGTTCCGGCCGGGTCCCCGAGTATGAACGGGGTTGACCCTCGACATGGTCGAGGGCGCAGGGTCGTGGGTGTGGAGAGCGAGATGCGCAGCATTGGCGAGATGGCCCGGGACAGCGGACTGAGCGTGAGCGCCCTGCGGTTCTACGACCGTGGTGGGGTGCTGGTCCCCGCCTGGGTGGATCCGGTGAGCGGCTACCGCTGGTACGGCCCCGGGCAGCTGGACGAGGCACGGTTGCTGGCCCGGTTGCGCCGGGCCGCCATGCCGTTGGCGGACACCCGCCTGGTGCTCGCGGGCTGGTCCGGCGCGGACACCGATCTGGTACGCCGGCTGCTGGAGGCGCATGTGCGTCGCCTCGAGACGGGGCTGGCCGATGCCCGCGACGAGTTCTCCACGCTCCGAGCACTTCTCGAAAGCAGGGAGAAACCCATGACACCGCCCCGTACAGCCGTCGTCCGTCTGTCCGTCGCCGCGCCGGAACTCGCCGGCGCGCTCGACGCGGTCCGCTTCGCCGCCGGGCGGGACCCGGAGCTGCCGATGCTCGCCGGTGTCCTGTTCGACATCGAGGGCGGGACACTCGACGTCGTGGCCACGGACCGGTACCGGATGGCCGTCGCGCGGGCAGGCACCAGCGGGCATGCCGACACCCGTGTGCAGGCCATCGTTCCGACCCCGCTCGTGGACGCGATGAGGGCTTTGCTGAGCGGCGAGGAGCCGGTCCGGCTCGCCGTCGACGGTGACCGCGTGACGCTGGAGAGCGGGGACGGGCAGACGGCCGGCCCTTGCCTCGACCACGACTTCCCCGACTACCGCCGTCTCGTCCGAACGCCGGACGGCCACCGGGCCCTGGTCGATGCGGGAACCTTCCGCGAAGCGGTGGAGACCGGTCCCGTCGTGACGAGCGAAGCGAGCGGACCGGGTGGGACCCCCGCCGGCCTCACCCTGCTCAAGGTGACGGGCGACGGAACCGTGACCGTCGGCGAAGACCGTTGGAGCGATCGGAATCACGTCGCCGTCAACCGTGAGTACCTGCTCGACGCGCTCGCCGCGGCGGCCCGCGACCAGTTGGTCCTGGAGATCGGCGCCCCCACCGCGCCCGTCGCGATCCGACGGCCCGACGACGAGCACACGTTCTCGATGCTGATGCCGGTCCGTCTGGAGGACTGAGCGCGCGGACGGCCTCGCGCCACCGCTGCCCGTCGCGGATCCGGCGCCCCCGCTCAGGGCACGTCGTGACGCCTGAGCGCCCGGGCGAAGGGCTCGCCGGTGCGTCGTGCGTACGCCATCCGCTCACGGACTTCGCGCAGGGTCCGGGGGCGGTAACCGGGTCCGCCGCAGCAACTCTTGTGGAAGCGGACGCCCGCGTGGAGCAGGACGGAGAGTGTCCTCCAGGCCGCGGTGTCCCGGCGCCTGGGCGCTGCGAAGGCCGACCCCACGTGGATGAGCGGCGAGGCGCACCGGGGACAGATCCGCACGGGACGGTCCCCGTCGTACGGCTGCTTGTACGACGCCCGGCAGGGCAGGCACACGTACGACGTCTTTCCGGCAGGCATGCCCCGAGGCTAGACGGCCCACGTTCCGCACGCGACGGATTTACTCGCCCGGTCCAACGACACCGTGCTCGCCCGCCGACTCCAGGACCCGGCAGCGGCAGGCCCGGCCGCTCCCGCAGGTGCCGGGCGTCAGCCGCGCGCCGCCGGGCCCGCGATACCGGTCATCCGGCGCAGGGTGCGGGACAGCAGACGGCGCTGGCTGAGGGCGTTCCCGGTGTGCAGAAGATAACCGGCCGGGCCCGCGGCGGCCAGGGCCGTGCTGCGCTCCTGGCGGGAGGTGTGGCCGATGGCGAGCAGCCCGAACCCGGCGGCGACGGCACCGGCCACGAGCGGCTGGCCGGCGATCCAGGCGCCGCCGGCCAGCGTCACGCTGGAGGGAAGCTGTGTCTTGACGTTGACGGCGGTCATCGCGGCGCCGAGGTTCATCCCGGCCAGGCACTGGCGCAACTCGTCCAGGGGTACGGCAAAACGGTCGTTGACCTCGTTCCGCAGATAGGCGTCCAAGGTACGGCCGTCCGGGATGTCCGCCAGGGACGCCAGCTCGGCGGCGGCCTGGCTCACCGCCTGGCGGAAGGCGAGGAATTCCCGGCCGTGGCGCCGGCGCAGCCGTACGATCTGCTCGGCGGACACCCGGTCGATGTCCGCGGGCACCACCAGCCCCAGGGCGAGGATGCCTATGCGCTCGGCCAGGGACGACCCGGCCTGCGCAGCCGGCTGTGTGGGCGTCCGCAGCAGATACCCGGCCAGCAGATCGGCCGACCAGCCGTTGGCGAGGGCGAACGCATGCGGCTGGTCGGTGGTCAGCTCCAGGTGGTTCGCCGAGCCGAACTCCTCCGCGAGGCAGCTCATGTACAGGGAGACGAAGCGCTCGCGCAGGACCAGCCAGCGGGCGTCCACCTCGTGGGACAGGGTCAGCCGCCCCCGGACCGCCAGCCCCGCCTCCACCAGGGCCCGCGTCAGGTCGGGGCGAACCTGGCTCTCGTGGAGCGCGGCCAGGCGCGGCCTGTGGGGCGCCGCGGCCGAAGTGCCCGACACGGTGTGGTCGAAGGCGGCCATGTCGCGCTGCTGTACGCGCAGCCCGGCCCGCAGGGCGCCTTCGTGGCCCGCGAGCAGTTCGAGGAAGCGGGGTGCGATGGCGTCCACCGCGGTCGTGGGGCCGGCGTTCTCGATGAAGCCGGCCTGGTCGGTCAGGACACGCACGGTCCGTGAGTCGCGGACCGCGTAGTCCTCCGGGACGATGCGCACGATGGCGGGCCAGTACAGCGCGGATATCTTCAGCCACCGCTCGTCGCGGACGTGGAAATACGGGTAGTAGAGGCCGAGGCCGGATGCGGGGCCTGGCACGGTGACGGCCAATTGTCGTCCTCTGGTCTGCGATCCGCCGGGGCCGGCGCTACGCGGCCGCCGTGAACCGGTCGAGTTCGGCCCTGCTCCTGTCGAGCTGTGCGCGGTAGACGTCCGCGTCCGCGTCGAATCCGCGGGTGCGCGCGTAGTCCAGGCAGAGCCCCGCGCGGTGCATGGTGACGATCGTGCGGAAGAGGTCCCTGGCCCGGCGGTCCTCCCCCTCGTCCGAGGCGATCGTGGTGACGTGGTCGCGATTGCTGTTGAGCATGACGGCCTCGATGGTGTGCATCGGCCCGCGGCCCGGGCCCGCGGCGCCGTCCTCCGTCATGCCGAGGATCTGGAAGAAGGGGCCGCGCAGCAGCACCTCCTTCTCGTATGCGTACGCCGACAGCCCGTCCACGGGCACGGCGCACATCGACGTGACCGTGCTCGCCGGGAATGCGGAGCGGTAGGCGCCCATGAGTTCCGGCGGCAGCCCGGCGACGTCGATGCTCCAGAGCAGCGGGTGGCGGTCGGGGGAGCGCCTGGCGGTCTCGCGGGCGAAGGCCATCGCCTTCTCCTTGCTGCGGCTGGCCGACATCATGGCCAGGGGCACGGAGAGGTAGCGCTGCTCGACCGGGCCCGCGGCGGCTCGGGTGAAGGCCGTCAGTTCCTCGGCGTTGACCGCCATGCCCCGGTAGACGGTGCCCTGGAAATTGTCGGCCGTGCGGTGCGCGTGGCGGTAGTTGAACAGGTCGATGCTCAGAAGCTCCACGAGGAATGCCGCGCTGCGCAGGGCGACGGGGTCGCCGGTCAGCGACACGGTGCGGAAAGCGGTGTTGATGGTGCTGAAGATGCGCTGGTATCCGGCGTCCGAGGTGTAGAGGCGGACCGCGCTGTAGTCCTCCGCCTGCGGACCGCCGTCCGCCCGGTGGTCGGCCCAGTCCTTGGTGCTGGCGAAGAGCTCCGCCAACTGGCCGTTCAGTTCGGGATCGGCCGCTTCCGGGGAAGCCGGACTCACCCGCTCCATATAGGTGCGCAGTTCCGACATGAAATCGGGGTAGCGGTCCCAGTGGATGCGGATGTCGTTGATCGCCCGCCGTACCTCGGACATCCGGCTCTGCACGTTCGTCCCGGAAAAGAAGGGCCGCCGGTCCTCCAGCATTCCGCTGGTGCACAACGGCTGGAGTTCCGACCACCCGGAAAACCTGCTGAGGCTGCGTTCCGCTGCCACGGTCTCTCCCCTCCCGGCCATGCGCCGACGGGCCGCGCGGCTTCGGCCTCCCCATGGTAAAGGCCGTACCCCGGCAAGGTGTTGGTGTTTGTCAACGGCGAAGAGCCGCCCCTGTCGCGTACGGCAGGGGCGCGAAATCTCGGGGCGATGGTGCTCCCGTGAACGGCGGGCGGGCGGAGTGCGGCGACCCGCGGACCGGTGGTCGCGCAGGCGGTGCAGGCGTTGAGTCAGGCGGTCAGGGCCCAGCCACGGCCCACTACGGGAACTGTGTGTCGACCGGACGCCGAACGAAAAGGAATCGAACGCCTCGGCGCGGGCCGGAGGGGTGTTACTCACTTTCGGGTGACCTGTGGGTGGCCTGTGCTGACGGGCGGCATGGCCCGATACGCCCTAGTTGTTGTCTGTGTAAGGGAGTTGACAATGACAGTCCATCACTTTTCAGCTTTCCGTAGTTAAAGGCCATATACAGACGCCTGTAACTGATATGTCCGTAATTGGTAACAGGGGTCGGGTGTCGCCCGTCCTGGGCGGGGATGTGCAGCAAGTTATGAGTCCTCGGCCACCGGGCCGGGACTCGCACAGGGTCGCACCGTGCGGGTTCCCCGAGAGGGGTGCCCGCACGGGGTGTGCCGGCTCTCGAACCTTGAGGAGCATTCATGTCCGTTTCCACGTCTGTCACTGCCCGCCGCGTGGCGGCCGCGGTCATCGCGGCCGGTGCGCTGGTCGGCTCGGCGTCCGTGTCGGCCTCGGCCGCGGATCCGCGCTTCGACCGCTCACACGTCGACATCAGCAGGGTCCAGAGCGACGCGCCGGGCTTTGACGACCGCTCCGCGCGTTCTCTGAACGCGGAGTGGGTGGAAATCACCAACTCCGGTCGCCACGGGGTGAACCTGAACGGGTGGACGCTGTCGGACGAGGACGGCAACCGCTACAGCTTCAGGCACTTCACCCTGGCCGGCCGTGCCACCGTCCGTGTCCACACCGGCTACGGCCGTGACACCAGCCGTGACCTCTTCCAGGACCGCCGCAACGAGGTCTGGGACAACCGTTCCGACACCGCCACGCTGCGGACCGCTCGCGGCCGCTTCGTCGACAGCGTCTCCTGGGACCGGTACTACGACCGCGACCACGGCCGTGACGACCACCGCGGCCACGGCCACGGCGACCACCGCGGCCACGGCGACCACCGTGGGCACGGCGACCACCGTGGGCACGGCGACCACCGCGGCCACGGGGACCACCGCGGCCACGGGGACAACCGGGGTCACGGCGACCACAGGGGTCACGGTGACAACCGGGGTCACGGTGACAACCGGGGTCACGGTGACAACCGGGGTCACGGTGACAACCGTGGCCACGGCGACCACCGGGGTCAGCAGGGTCCGCGCCAGGGCCAGCAGGGCCAGCAGGGCCAGGGACCTCGCCAGGGTCAGCAGGGTCAGGGCCAGCAGGGTCCGCGCCAGGGTCAGCAGGGACAGCAGGGCCAGCAGGGCCAGCAGGGTCAGGGTCCTCGCCAGGGGCACCAGGGTTAGGGTCCGGCCCACCTCCTCGGTCGCTGAACAGCGACCGCAGGCTCATCCACCCGGGGCGTACGCGGGTGGCATCCGGTCGGAACGTGGGGATGACCGGCCGTAGTCCGGGCCCGGTCGGACCCGACGAGGCACGAACCCGCAGGACGGCATCACCGCAGAAGACCCGCACCGACCGGTGCGGGTCTTCTGTTTCCGCACCGGCCGGCGTGGCCCTCACAGCACCCGGCGTCTGCGTCCGAGCCAGGTCTGGGCGATGACGACGACGGCGAGGAAGGCACCGCTGACGACCTGTTGGTAGGCGGAGTCCAGGGAGCCGATCTGGTTGATGACGTTCTGGATGACCTTCAGGAGCAGTACTCCGACGAGCGATCCGCTGATGAAACCGAACCCGCCGGTGAGCAGGGTGCCGCCGATGACGACGGCGGAGATCGCCTCCAGTTCCATGCCCGAGCCCAGGATCGTGACGCCGGACGCGAGCCATGCCGCGTTGAGCGCTCCGGCGAGTCCCGCGCACAGCCCGGACAGCGTGTAGACGGAGATCTTCGTACGGGCCACGGGGGCGCCCATCAGCGCCGCGGCGTCCTCGTTCCCGCCGACCGCGTACACGTACTGCCCGAACCGGGTGCGCCTGAGGACCACCGCGCCGAGCACGAAGAGCGCGACGGTGATCCACACGGGCACGCCGACGCCGAGCAGCTCCCCTTGTCCGATCTTCGCGAAGAACGACCCCTTCTCCACGAGATACGTCTTCGAACCCTCGTCGGTGACGGAGAGCAGGATGCCCCGCGCGCCGAGCATCGAGGCCAGCGTGACGATGAACGGAGCGAGCCGCGAACGGGCGATCAGCAGTCCGTTGACGAGGCCGATCAGTCCGCAGACGGCCAGGGGAAGCAGCAGCGCGACGACCGCTCCGTACCGCGATCCCCAGGCCGCGAGCACGCCGCCGAGCGCGAACAGCGAGCCCACCGACAGGTCGATGCCGCCGGTGATGATGACGAAGGTCATGCCGAGCGCGACCACGGCCAGGAACGCCGAGGAGAGCGCCATGTTCTCCAGGTTGTCGCCGGTCAGGAAGGTGTCGAAGCCGATGGACGCCGCGGTCATCGCGACGACCAGCGTGACCAGCGCGCCGTGCTGCTGGGCGAGGGCGCTGAGCCGTTCGGAACGGCCGGCGCCCGTCGGTTCCTCCTCGGCCGTGTTCTTCGCGCGCACCGGAACGTCCACGTCGGTCGTCATCGCTTTCCTCGTTCCCGGGCCGCGTACACGGCGAGGACGATCACCACGGCCTGGGCGATCTGGGTCCACGACGGCGGCAGATCGTGCTTGATGAGCGTGGTGGTGAGCAACTGGATGAGGACGGCGCCGGCGACCGTGCCGCCGATCCGGATACGGCCACCGCTCAGCGGTGTCCCGCCGACCACGACGGCGGTGATGGCGGACAGTTCCATCAGGTTGCCGAGCGAGGACGGGTCGCTCGCGGTGAGGCGGGCGGTGGCCAGGACGCCCGCGACGGCCGCGAGGACGCCCGAGCACACGTACACGAGGATGAGGACGCGGCGTACCGGCAGTCCGGCGAGCCGGGCCGCGGGGCGGCTGTCCCCGATGGCGAGGAGGCTGCGGCCGAAGGTCGTGCGGCGTACGACGAAGCCGACGAGCAGGGCGAGGGCCGCGGCGATCAGGACGACGTACGGGACGCCCAGGACGTCGCCGGAGCCGAGTTCCGCCATGGCCGGGTCGTGGACGTCCTTGAGCTGGGGGAGGAGCACCAGGGCCAGCCCGCGCCCGGCGACCATCAGGGCGAGTGTCGCCACGATCGGCTGGACGCCGACGAACGCGATGAGCGAGCCGTTCGCGACACCGATCACGGCGCCGCCGACCAGCGCGATCAGGACGGCGACCCCGGGTCCGTAGCCGAGATAGAGGGACAGCAGCGAGGTGGACAGGGCCATCACCGAGCCCACCGCCAGGTCGACGCCCTCGCTGCCGATCGCCAGTGCCATGCCGAGTGCCACGATGAGGACCGGGGCGACCTGGACCGCCTGGGTGCGGAAGTTCTCCGTGGACAGGAAGTGCGGGGTGAAGACGGTGTTCACCAGGAAGAGGACCACGACGCCCAGGTAGACGCCGTACTCCTGGAGCAGGGCCAGCAGACGGTCGCGGTCGGCGGAGACCCGGCCGAGGGTCAGGTCAGTCATCGTGGCCTCCCGGTCCGGTGCCCTTGTCGGTGGCCGCGGCTGTGACGGTGGCCGTGACGGCGGGTGCGGCGGGTGCGGTGGCGATCGCGCGCATCAGCCGGTCCTCGGTGACGGCGTCGCCCGTCAGCTCCTCCACGACCGCGCCGTCCTTGAGGACGATCACCCGGTCGCTGCCCTCGATCAGTTCCTCGGGGTCGGAGGAGATGAGCAGGACGCCCAGCCCGTCGCCGGCCAGTTCGTCGATCAGTTTCTGCACCTCCGCCTTGGCGCCGACGTCGATGCCCCGGGTCGGCTCGTCGAGAAGCAGGACCTTGGGCTGCATGGCCAGCCAGCGGGCCAGCAGCACCTTCTGCTGGTTGCCGCCGGACAGTTCGCCCACCTTCTGGTGGGGGCTCGCGGCCTTGATCCGCAGCCGCTTCATGAACGTCTCCACGATCCGGTCGATGCGTGCCTCGTCGACCAGACCGAAGCGTGAGAGCCCCGGCAGCGCGGCGAGCGCGATGTTCTCCCGGACCGAGAGGCCCGGCACGATCCCCTCGGCCTTGCGGTCCTCGGGCAGCAGGCTGATGCCGGCCCGGATCGCGGCGGGCGTCGATCCCGTGCGTACGCGCACGCCCGCCACCACGACCCGCCCGGAGTCGGTGGGGAGCGCGCCCGCGATGGCCTTGGCGGTCTCGGTACGCCCCGAACCGAGCAGCCCGCCGAGCCCCACCACCTCACCGGGCCGTACGGAGATGGACACGTCGTGCAGCCGGTGACGTACGGTCAGTTCCCTTGCGTCCAGCACGGGTTCGGCCGCGGTGTCGTGACCGCCCGAGAACTTGGTCAGGCCCTCCTGCCGTACGTCCGCGATCTCCCGCCCCAGCATCAGCCCCACGAGCCTGAGCCGGTCGAGTTCGGCGATCCGGCCCGTGTGCACGACCTTGCCGTCGCGCAGCACGGTGACCGCGTCGCAGATCTCGTACAACTCGTCGAGCCGGTGGCTGACGTAGATCACCGCGATGCCCCGCTCGCGCAGCATCCGGATCACCCCGAACAGGGTCCGCACCTCGCGCGGTTCGAGCGAGGAGGTCGGTTCGTCCATGACGACCACCCGGGCGTCGACCGAGACGGCTCGGGCGAGAGCCACCATCTGCTGTGCGCCGACGCCCAGTTCACGCAGTGGCCGGCGTACGTCGACCCGCAGGCCCAGGTCGCGCAGTGCCTCCTCGGCCTGCCGGTGCATGCTCCGGAAGTCGATCAGGCCGAGGCGGCCGCGGGGTTCACGGCCGAGGAAGAGGTTGCGGGCCACGCTCATCAGCGGGACCAGGTTGACCTCCTGGTAGATGGTGGAGATTCCCGCGTGCTGCGCCTGGAGCGGGGTGGCGAAGCGGACCGGGGCGCCGTCGTACGTCATCTCGCCCTCGTCGGGCCGGTAGACGCCGGTGAGAACCTTGATGAGGGTCGACTTGCCCGCGCCGTTCTCACCGATGAGGGCGTGCACCTCCCCGGCGCGGGCCGTGAAGTCCACGAGGGACAGGGCCTTCACGCCGGGGAAGGTCTTCGACAGGCCGGTCACCGACAACATGTCAGTAGGCCTTGCCCAGGTCGGTCTTGGCGTTGTCCTTGGTGTACGCGCTGTCCTGGATGACGATGTCCTGGGAGACCTTCTCGCCCTTGGTGAAGGTGTCCAGGGTCTGGAAGGCGAGCGGCCCGAAGCGCGGGTTGGACTCGACGACCCCGTCGATCCAGCCGTCGACGATGCCCTGGACGGCGTTGCGGGTGCCGTCGATCGTCACGATCTTCACCGCGCCCGGCTGCTTGCCGGCCCCCTTGAGGGCGTTGACCGCGCCGAGGCCCATCTCGTCGTTCTCGGCGTAGATCCCGGTGATGCCGGGCTTGGACTGGATGAGGTTCTCGGTGACCGACTGGCCCTTCTCCCGGGCGAACTCACCGGTCTGCTTGAAGACGATCTTGAGGCCGGGGGCCTTCTCCTTGATGCGGTCCTCGAAGCCCTGGGTGCGTTCGGTCGTCACGTTGTTGCCGGCGGCGCCGAGCAGGATGGCGATCTCGCCCTTGCCGCCGGTCGATTCGATCATCTGGTCCGCGGCCCGCTTGCCCTGCTCCACGAAGTCGGAGCCGATGAAGCTCACGTAGTCCTTGCAGGCGGTGGCGTTGATCTTGCGGTCGATGGTGATGATCGGGATGTGCTTGGCGGACGCCGAGCGCAGGACCGGTTCCCAGCCGTCGGAGTTGAGCGGCGCGATCACGAGGAGGTCGGCGCCCTTGGCGATGAGGTCCTGGACATCGCTGATCTGCTTGGAGAACTGCGACTGGGCGTTGGCCGTCAGCAGTTTCACGCCCAGCTTGTCCGCCTCGGCCTTGATCGACGCGGTCTCGGCGATCCGGAAGGGGTTGGCCTCCTTCTCGGACTGGGAGAAGCCGACGGTGGCCGACTTCAGGTCGGTCTTCTCGGCACCGTAGGCGTCGATGGCGCAGGCCGGTCCCGAACCCGAGGACGGTGAGGCGACGACCTGCCCCTGGTCGTCCTGGCTCGCGGAGCTCTTGTCCTTGCCTGCGGTGTCGTCCTCGGACTTCGCGCATCCGGAGACGAGCGCGAGGCTCGTGATGAGGCCGGTGGCGAGGAGGGTCCTGGCGGAGGTGCGGTGACGTGGTGCGAGCGGCTTCATGGAGTCCCCAAACGGCGCGGCCCCGGCGCTGAGAGCGCTCCCGGGGATGATCGGCTCTTGCGGTCAACTCGGTGTACTCGTCGTTCCGGGAGGTTTTTACATCGTTGGAAGGGGCCTGTAAACCCCTCCGTCCGAAATCCCGTCAGCGCCGCCCCAGCGTGCTCTCGCGCTCAACCAGCTTGAAATCCGCAGTCAGTTCACGTCCGCCGGGTTCGGTCCGGCCCGACAGGCTCCGCAGCAGGGAGGCCACCGCCATCCGCGCGATGGCCTGCTTGTCCGGCGAGATCGTCGTCAGGGTCACCGCCCCGAACCGCCCCTCCTCGATGTCGTCGAAACCCACCACGGCCACGTCCCACGGCACCCGCAGACCCCGTTCGTGCAGCACCCGCATCGCACCGATCGCGACCAGGTCGTTGTACGCGAAGACGGCGTCCGGACGCACCCCGGAGTCCAGCAGCCAGGCCATCGCCCGCGCGCCCTCGTCGCGGTCCCAGCCGCCGACCGGAACCACGAGTTCGTCGGGCGCCGGCACCCCGGCCTCCGTCAACTCCGCGCGCCAGCCGGCCAGTCGCAGATGCGCGGGCCGGTTGGCCGAATCCGTGCGGGCCCCCAGGTAGGCGATCCGCGAGCGTCCGCGGCTCAGCAGATGGCGTACCGCACTGCGCGCGGCCGACACGTTGTCGATCGCGATGTGGTCGTAGGGCAGTTCGTACTGCCGCTCGCCGAGCAGCACGAGCGGTACGTCGTCGGTGCGGGAGCGCAGGTCCTCGTCCTCGAGCTCCAGCGGACTGAGGATCAGACCGTCGATCACATTGGCCCGGAAACCCTGGCTCACCAGCACTTCCTGCTCCCGGTCGCCGCGGGTGTGGTCGAGCAGGACGGTGAACTCGTGCTCGGCGGCGGCGTCGATGACGGCTCCCGCCAGCTCCGCGAAGTACGGGTTGCCCAGCTCGGGGACGGCGAGGGCGATGATGCCCGTGCGTCCCTTGCGCAGGTGGCGTGCCGTCAGGTTCGGCCGGTAGCCCAGCTCGTCGATGGCCTCCTGGACCCGGGCCCGCATGGCAGGGGTGACGTGCGGATAGTTGTTCACGACGTTCGAAACCGTCTTGATCGAGACGCCGGCGTGCTCCGCGACGTCCTTCAGGCTGACCCGCAAGGGATCTCCTCTTCATCGATGTGCGCCTCTGTCACCTGGGCGTTTGTCATGACCCTGGACAGAGGCCGGGACCCGTGCTGTGATGCCCACTCCCGCTACTTCCAACGTTGTACAGACTGAAGCAACGAGCCGCCACCCTTCCTCAGCCAAGGAGGATCCGTGCGCATCAGCAGACTCCGACCCCAACTGGCCATCCTGGTCGCCGCGTTACTCGGCCTGGCGGGCCTCACGGGAGCCCCGTCCGCCACAGCGGCCGACGACCCCGTGGAAGTCCACGGCCTGAAGGGCGAGTACTACACCCAGTCCGCCCCCGGCGCCTTCGACTTCCACGAGCTCAAAGCCACCGGATTGGACACCAACCTCGACTTCGACAACCTGGAGCCCCGACTCGCCTTCGCCACCGGACGGTCGGACGACGTCAACGTCCGCTGGACCGGCCGGATCGTCCCCGAGAAGACCGGCCCGCACACGTTCTCGGTCATCGGGGACAACGGCTTCAGGCTGTGGGTCGACGGACACCTCGCCATCGACCACTGGGTCGACGACTGGGACCGCGAACAGACCGCCCAGCCCATCGACCTGACCGCCGGGCAGGCCTACGACATCAAGGTCGAGTACTTCGAGCACTTCGGCGGATCCAACCTCCATCTGCGCTGGACCCCGCCCGGCGGCACCAAGACGGCCGTTCCGCGGTCGGCACTCCGACTGCCCGACGGATACGCCTACGACGGCGCCGTCGCGACCACCGTCCAGGGCGACGGTCGCAGCCTGCGCCTCGACTTCGCCCAGCCGCTGACCGCACCCCCGGCGGGCCTGACCGATCACGTCGAAGCCGTCATCGGCGGCGCCAAGTGGCCCTTGGCCACAGCGAAGTTGGACCCCGCCGACCCCAAGTCCCTGATCGTCGGCCTCAAGGAACCCGTCGTCGGCAACAAGACCGGTACGGCCAAGGGCACCGCCGACCTGCGCTACGACGGCAAGGGCGGCCTCTCCGGGACGAACGGCAACGTTGTCAGCGCCTTCTGGAGCAGCGGACCCAACCACTCCACCCATGAGCTGCGGACGAAGTGGGCCGACGAGGTGGAGGCGGGCAAGGCCCGCACCGAGTACCCCCGGCCCCAGCTCACCCGGGCCGACTGGCGCGACCTGAACGGCTCCTGGCAGTTCGCCCCCGCCAAGGCCGGCGAACAGCCCCCGGTCGGAAAGAATCTCGCCGAGAAGATCCGCGTGCCCTACCCGGTGGAGTCCCAGCTCTCCGGCATCGAACGGCACGAGGACCGCATGTGGTACCGCCGGACCTTCACCGTCCCGTCCGACTGGAAGGTCGGCTCCGGCAAGCGCCTCCAGCTCAACTTCGGCGCCGTCGACTGGCGGGCCGAGGTCTATGTCAACGGCACCAAGGTCACCGAACACCAGGGCGGCTACGACAAGTTCAGCGCCGACATCACCGCCGCGCTGAAGCCCGGCCGCACCCAGGAACTGATCGTCGGCGTCTACGACCCGACCGACGCGCAGGGCGGCGAGAACCCGCCGGTCGGCAAGCAGCGCCTGGACCCCAGCGGCATCTGGTACACCCCGTCCTCCGGTATCTGGCAGACGGTGTGGATGGAGCCCGTGGCCTCCGACCACGTCGACTCCCTCAAGCTGACGCCCGACGTCGGGAACAGCCGGCTCACCGTCGAGCCGAAGGGCGTGCGGGACGGAGTGCCGGTCACCGCGACCGCGTACGCCGGACACCGCGAGGTGGCCACCGTCAAGGGCCGCACCGGGCAGCCGCTCGTCCTGAAGATCACCGACCCGCACCTGTGGTCACCCGACGACCCCTTCCTCTACGACCTGAAGGTCAGCGTCGGCGCCGACCGCGTCGGAAGCTACTTCGGCATGAGGTCCATCGCCGTGGAACAGGTGAACGGAGTCCCGCGCACCGTCCTCAACGGCGAACCCGTCTTCATGATGGCCACCCTCGACCAGGGCTTCTGGCCCGACGGCCTGCACACCGCACCGACCGACGAGGCCCTGGCGTACGACCTGAAGACGCACAAGGAGATGGGCTTCAACTCGGTCCGCAAACACATCAAGGTGGAACCCGACCGCTGGTTCTACTGGGCGGACCGGCTCGGCCTGATGGTCTGGCAGGACATGCCCGCCATGACCGCCGGGGTCAACCCGAACGCCGCCTCCCGCGCCGAGTACGAGCGCGAGATGAAGCAGATGATCGACGAGCACATCAGCAGCCCGTCGGTCGTCATGTGGGTCACCTTCAACGAGGGCTGGGGACAGTACGACGAAGCCCGCATCGCCGACCAGGCCAAGGCCTGGGACCCGACGCGCCTCGTCAACTCCATGTCGGGCATCAACCTCGGCGTGGACGGCGGCACCGGCGACATCATCGACGAGCACGGCTACCCGAGCCCCGCGCTGCCACCGAACCCGGACGGGAAACGGGCCCTGGTCAGCGGCGAGTACGGCGGTCTCGGACTCGCGGTGCCCGGACACGCCTGGTCCGTCCAGCAGTCCTACGTCGACGTCGACCCCTCGGCGTACACCGACGACTACCTGGCCCGCCTCGCCGAGGTGCACAAGCTCGCCTGCAAGGGCGGCAACGGCGCCGTCTACACCCAGATCTCGGACGTGGAAGGAGAACTGAACGGCCTGGTCACCTACGACCGAACGGTGGTCAAGCCCGACGTGGCCCGGCTGAAGGCCGCCCACGACGCGCTGATCCACGACGCGTCACAGGCCACACCGGCCGGCTGCTCCTGACGACGAGGCGCCCGGCGCACGCCTCCCCGTCGCTCCGTACGCGCCTCGCACCGGCCCCCTGACGGGGCGTCGGCGCGGTCCGCCCTCCCGCCGAGGAGGGCGGACCGCGCACAGCCACACCGCTCACCCACGAGGAACGAGCGTCCGGAAACGCTCATGCCGCTCCACGGCCTCCGCCGGTTTTGTCCGGCGGCACGTCGGGCCGGATCGCGGCGGCCACGACGCTACTGTCGGCGCCATGGACGGTGATCGCCGAGGGTGGCGCCAGTGTTTGCTCAGCGGGGCGGTGTTCGCCGTCTGCATGGCCGGTACCACGCTGCCGACCCCCCTCTACAGCCTCTACCAGGAGAAGTTCGGCTTCTCCGAGCTGACCGTCACCGTCGTGTACGCCGTGTACGCCTTCGGGGTCATGGGCGTGCTGCTGCTCGCGGGCAACGCCTCGGACACGGTGGGCCGGCGTCCGGTGCTCCTGTGTGGCCTCGGCTTCGCGGCGGCGAGCGCCGTCTGCTTCCTGGCCGCCACCGGTCTGGGCTGGCTGTACGTGGGGCGGCTGATGTCGGGCCTGTCCGCGGGCCTGTTCACCGGGGCCGCCACCGCCTACGTGATGGAGCTGGCACCGCCGGGCGGCGCCGCCCGGGCCACCTTCGTCGCGACGGCCGCCAACATGGGCGGACTCGGCTGCGGTCCGCTGCTCGCGGGCCTCCTCGCGCAGTACGCCCCCTGGCCGCTGTACCTGCCGTTCGCCGTCCACCTCGCCCTGGTGGCACTCTCCGCCGCCGTGTTGCTGCGGCTTCCGGAGACCGTACGCGAACGCCGGCCGCTGAGCACCGTACGACCGCAACGGCCCGGCCTGCCCCCACAGGTGCGGCCGGTGTTCGCGCCGCCCGCGATCGCCGCGTTCGTGGGGTTCGCCCTCTTCGGGGTGTTCACCTCCGTCAGCCCCGCGTTCCTCGCCGAGTCCCTGGACGTGACCGACCACGCGGTGAGCGGACTGGTCGTCGCACTCGCCTTCTTCGCCTCGACCGCCGGGCAGCTCGCCGTCGGCCGGGTCGGAGCGGGACGGTCCCTGCCCCTGGGCTGCGCCGCGCTCCTCGCCGGCCTCGTCCTGCTCGCGGGCGCGCTCCGATGGGACCTCATGGCCTTGGTGGTGCTGAGCGCGATCGTGGGCGGAACCGGCCAGGGCCTCGCGTTCCGCGGCGCTCTGACCACCATTGCCCAGGCCTCGCCGGAACATCAGCGAGCGGCGGTGATCTCCACGCTGTTCGTGGTCGCGTACGCGGGCATCTCGGTGCCGGTGATCGGTGTGGGCGTACTGGTGGGCCCCATCGGCCTGGAGGGTGCCGGCTTGGTCTTCATCGCGTGCATGGCCGTACTGGTCTCGATCGCGGGCGTCTATCTGCTCCGACGGCCGGTTCCCGCCGAGTCGGGTGGCGAGGCGTGACTCACCCCTGGAGTTTCAAGCCCCTGGGTGATGTGAGGCCCTTGTCCGGGTGGGCTCGGAACGTCGCCGTCCAGACGGTGGGCGGACAGGATGTGCCGTTGGGGTGCTGTTCGGTCAGCCTGACGCGGGTTCTGTCCTCGACGACCGTGTCACCGCTCTCCGCCGACGTCACGGTGAGCCGCACCGGCAGGGTGGACGCGCCGACCCTGTCCGGGAGTCGGACCGACAGCGAGGCGAACGGGTCGGCGGGACGACCCGACGTCCACTCCTCGCAGCGGCTGTTCACACAGAGCCTGATTCTCGCCGAGTCCCGGCCGCCGAAGTCGTCGGGCCGCCACACGACGGAGACCCGCGAGTCGCCGTCGGCCATGGTGCACGGCGTGGCCTGGCCGAGGAGCGTGCATCCGGCCAGGGCCGCCGCCGGCAGCGGTATGAGAAGAGGTCGGAGCATGTCAGTGCCGTCTCGCGTCATTTCCACTCCGGGCCAAGATCCGTCGGGGGACGGACTTTAGTACGGACCGCCGGGGAAGAGAGGCCTTCCTGTCGGTGGTGTGCCGGAGCCTGTTGACCTGGTGTTCCGTGTCCGTCTCCGGCCCACCCGCCCGGTCGTGAGGAGTTCGCCGTGCCGCCCCGTTTCGAGACCGCCCGTTTCCCTGTCGAGTCGGGCCCCGACTCCCTCTTCGTACGCGTCCGCCACATCCTGCGCGAGCCGGTGCGGCTGGTGGCCCGCGGCGGCCACGTCACCGAGCGGATCCGTCAACGCGAGGCTCCCGTGGAGGAGTTGGTGTCCTTCGACCCGACGAGCTGGGAACTGGTCTCGGCCGAGGTGCGTACGGACACCGGCAAGTGGGTGAAGTCGACCTGGCGGGTGCGGGCGGACGGGCGGGACTGGTGGGTCGTCGTCGGGTTGGGCAACGCGCTCGTCACCGTGATCGACGTGGACCCGTGGCGGCGGGGGAGGGGCCAGGACGTCCTTGTCGACGGGCCCTTGTACGCCAAGGTCGACGCCGTCAACGCGGAGCTCATGCGGGGGGCCTGAAGACCGAGCCGGTGCTGGTGCCGGGAGGCCTTGCCTCGAACCGTGAATGCCCACGCCGTGCAGGCAAGTTGCAGATTTCACGGGTGCGCCGGCAACTGATTATGATCTTGGCCATGTCTGTGCAGAACTCGAACTCCGACAGAGCCCTGTCGCGCAAGCAGCGCCTTCAGGAGAAGCAGCGCCGTCAGTTGGCGGTCGTCGACACCGTGGACAAGGCCGAGGCCAAGGTCCGTAAGGCCGAGGTAGAGGTGGCCATGGCCGTCGCCGAGGCGGTGCAGGTGTTCGGCGGGATGCAGGAGGCGTCGGAGGGGCTCGACATGCCGATCCAGACGGTCCAGCGCTTCCTCGGCATGGCACGGGACGAAGCGGTGAGCGCGGGCGACGTCGTGGAGTCCGCCGGCGGATCCTGACCCCGGCGTCGACGGCGGGCCCTCGCGGGAGAGCGTGGGCCCGCTCGCTTCGAGAACTCCTCATGGGTGCCCAGAGGCGCCCGAACACCGCTGCACGCCTCGCACCTCAAGAGTGGCGGCCTCGAACGACCGCCCCCGCACCGGGGATACGGCATGGCGGCCTGACATCTCGGCGGCGGCGGAGCCCGCCCCAGCCCTATGCTGCCGAAATGATCAAACCTGTCGAACTGGTGATATTCGATTGCGACGGGGTGCTGGTCGACAGCGAACGCATCGCCGTAAGCGTTCAGGTCGCCCTCGGCGCCACCTTGGGCTGGCCGATCACCTCGGAAGAGGTGATCGCCCGGTTCATCGGGCGTTCGCACGCCGACATCCACGCGCAGGTCGCCGCTCGGCTGGGTGAGGAGACGGCGGCGGTCTGGTTGAAGCGGTTCGAGGAACTCCACAGCGAGGCCGTGGATTCCGAGCTCGACCCCGTCGAGGGGATATCCGAGGTGCTCACCAGCATGACCCTGCCGGCCTGCGTGGCTTCCAGCGGCTCACACGACAAGATGAGACATACCTTGGGGCGCACCGGACTGTACGGATACTTTGCGGGCCGGATCTTCAGCGCCACCGAAGTCGGCCGCGGCAAACCGGCTCCCGACCTCTTCCTGCACGCCGCGCGACGAATGGGCGTCGATCCGTCAGCTTGTGCGGTGATCGAGGACAGTCGGCCCGGCGTCCAGGCCGCCCGTGCCGCGGGCATGCGAGCCTTCGGCTACGCCGGTGGACTCACCCCGGCCGAGCAGCTCGAAGGCCCGGACACCGTCGTCTTCCACGACATGCGCGAACTGCCCACCCTGCTCGGCGAGCAATAGCCCTCCGTCGACCGTCGGTCGTCACCATGGAGGTGGGGGGAGGGGCACACCGCGGCACCGGACCGGCAGGCCTTGCGCGGGATCCTGTTCGTGTTGCGCGCCGGTATTCAGGGGGAGTGCCTGCCCAGGAAGCGGGGCTTCGGCCCGGGCGTGATCCTCCCCCGTACGGGCCGCCCGAAGGGGCTCGAAGCGGATCCGGTCCGGTCGGCCGCGCACGGCCATTGACGCCCTGGTTGCCGACCACGGCTACGGCCACGACAAGTACCGCCTTCCCGGGGCGCGGGAGCGTCACCCTCGACGAGATGGAGTCCCCTCGGCCGGCGGTGACGCGGACACTCCCTCCCGGATTTCGTGCAACGCCTCGTCGAACATGGTGCGGGCCCTGGTGAACCAGTCCGCCAGCACGGCGATCTCGTCCGGTCCGTAGTCGGCGAAGAGCGTCGTCAACCGCTGGTAGACGGGGCCGTAGATCTCGAGAATGCGTTCCTGGGCGGTCTCCTCCATGACCACGTACACGCGGCGGCGGTCGCCCGGGTCCGCGGTGCGCCGGATGTAGCCCGCCTTCTCCAGGCGGTTGAGCACTCCCGTGACCGCTCCCGTGGTCAGCCTGGCCCGTTCCGCGAGATCGCCCGCGACCAGTGACTCGCCGGCCATGGACGCTTCCATGAGAAAGCCCAGGCAGGTGAGGTCCGTGACGTTCAGGCCCATCCGGCGGGCGATGTCCTGCTGTCCGAACTGGGCGGTGGCGATCATCCGGTCCATGGCGTAGAGAGCCTGGTCCGCCGTGGCGGCCGGACGCTCCTTGTGATCACTCACGAGTCCTCTTAGAATCTAAGATAATTAGCTCGCGAGATAAGAGATCTCGCGATGTAGTCAACCTTGCCATTTTCACAGCTCTCAAGGAGCGAGATCTTGTTCATCCACGGTGACGACGACCACGACCTTGGCCACACCGTTGCCGGCTGGAGCGGTGCGGGTATCGCGACGCTGGGATTCGGGCTCTGCGGACTCGCGATGGTCACGGGGTCGGGGCCTCTCGCGCTTGTGGGAGCGGCGGTGCTGGCCCTGGCCCTGCTGGCCACGTGGGCGCTTCACCTGGCGGGCTGGGGCAAACCGAGCGGCCCGCGCCCTGTCGCCCAGTGGGACTGGCGCGTCAGGGACGTCACCGCCCGCGACGGCCACGGCGACTGTCTCGGCTGCCGCCTCGCGGGGCGCCGGACGTCTCGCCCGCAAGTCGCGGAGCGCCCCGCGGAGACGGCGGTCGCCGACGCCTGAACGGGGCAGGCGCTCGGGTTTTCCCCACGGCGCGTCGAGCTTTCGGTACGCCCCCGATCGCGGCGCCGAGTCCACCGCGTTGTCCAACTCTGCCTCGTGGTAACGCCTCAACCGCAAGGATGAGGGGTCAGGCGACACGGAAGCGGTGACCATGGGCAGGGCACAGAACGACGCCCCGGCGATCAGTCTGTCCAAGATGCAGGCGCAGGCCCCGGATCTGGTGAGTCTGTACAAGGCGGCCGGATCCAGCGTGAGCGCGCACGGTCTCGAGGGGGTGCGCGCCGCCGTGTATCTCGTACTGGACCGCTCCGGTTCGATGCGGCCCTATTACAAGGACGGCACCATGCAGCATCTCGGTGAGCAGGTCCTCTCCTTGTCCGCCCACCTCGACGACGACGGCACGGTGCCGGTGGTGTTCTTCTCCACCGACGTCGACGGATCCACCGATCTCAGGCTCGGAGGGCATCGTGGCCGCATCGACAAACTGCACGAGAACCTCGGTCACATGGGACGGACGAACTACCACTGGGCCATGGACGAGGTCATCGACCACTACCTGGCCTCCGGCAGTGACGCCCCAGCCCTGGTGATCTTCCAGACCGACGGCGGGCCCACCAGCAAGTCCGCCGCCGAGCGGTACCTGTGCAAAGCCGCCCGCCTGCCGCTGTTCTGGCAGTTCATCGGGTTCGGCGACCCCGATGACAACGAGTTCGCCTTCCTCCGCCGCCTCGACGACCTGGCGGTGCCCGGACACCGCGTCGTCGACAACGCGGGCTTCTTCCACGCCGGCCGCGATCCGCGCAAGGTGCGCGACGATCTGCTCTACGACCGGCTTCTGCGGGAGTTCCCCAGCTGGCTTTCGTCGGCCCGCACCGCTCGGGTCCTGTAGTGAGCGCTCCCGTGGCCGGTCGTTTCGAGCGGCGAGGCGTGACCAGGAACGCCGGCCGGCGGGGAGCGGCCTGAGCGCTGTCCCGGACTTCTCCGTGAGCGGCGTCACGCGGTGTCGGACGCATGGGTGATCGCCAGCATCGCCAAGTCGTCGGCTCTGCGGCCGCCGGTGTGTTCGTGCACGTCGGACAGCAGGGCGTCGAGGAAGGCGTCCGGATCGGCGTGCCGAAGCCGGCTGAACCGGCCGAGAGGGTCGTAGAAGTCGCCCTTCGAGTTCCGGGCCTCCGTGAGTCCGTCGGTGTACAGGAGCAGAGTGGCGCCCTGCGGGAACCTCACCGTGTCGACGCGCTCCGGGGCGGTGGCCAGCGCGGTCAGGCCCAGGGGCAAGGCCGGCCGGCCGGGTTCGACGTACCGTACGGCGTCCGGAAGAATCAGCATGGGTGCGGGGTGGCCGCGGTTGATCATGCGGACCTCGTTGCCGTGCCGGGAAAACTCCGCCACCACGCACGTGATGAACCCTTCGAGTTCGGTCACACCCCCGTACTGCTGGATCTCGAGGGCGACGGCTCGCTCCAGCCGTTCCACGAGCGCGGTGAGGGCGGGTTCATGCAGGGCCGCCTCGCGGAAGGTGCCGATGCTGCCCTCGACCGCCCTGACCGCCTTCAACCCCTTGCCGCGCACATCGCCGATCAGACACCGCACGCCGAACGGCGTCTCGACCACCGCGTAGAGGTCTCCGCCGATCTGCGCATCCGCCTGCGCGGCCTGATAACGGGCGGCGAACCGCAGGGGACCGCTCGCTTCCGGCGGGTCCCGCAGGACGGCCCGCTGTACGGCGGCGGCGATGTCGCGCGCCGACCGCAGTTGGGTGTGCAAGTGGTACAGAAGGCGATTGAGGAAGACCGCGATCACGGTGACCGTCGCGATCATGGACAGTTCGCTGAACTGGGTCGCGGTTCCGTGGAAGCCGAAGTACCCGAACATGGCGAGGTCGAGGAGGAACGCCACCGCCCCGGTGATGACGGTCCCGCTCAGGGACAGCAGAGCGGCGGACGTCAGGATCGCGGCCGCGTAGAGAGCGGCGGCGCTGACCGTGGGCGGCGTGACGAAGTCGATCACCACGGCCGCGAGGAGCAGGACCGCCGGCAGCAGGCGCCTCCACTTTCCCAGCCGCTGCCACACATCCAGCCCGGCCACGCGCTGCTCCAGACGTCGACTGATCTCCCTGTCGGTTCAGGCTATGGTCCGTCCGTCCGCCCCGCCGCCGCATCGCGCCCCGGCTCGCACGCTACGCCATGGCTATGACCCGAACGCCGCACACCGGAGACACGCCACTGGCGCCCCGGGCGGCGAGTGCCGCCGACACCGGGGCGCGGTGCCTGGACCGCCGTTCACCCGGTGACCTCGATGCCGCGCCCCGCGAGGCGCCGACCGCCTGAACAACGCGGCACCGGTACACCCGAAGAGGGGATCCACGGCGTCAGGGGCGCCCACCGTGCGGTCCCGGGGCACGCGGTACCTGGGACGACGCCGGTCGGGTCTTCGGGCCCGGCGAGTGCGAGGGCCCCGCCCGCGCTCGTCCGCGCCCCGCCGGCGTCCGCCCCGGTCCCCCGTCGCCTGCCGGGCTCCTAGCCGATGAGGGTCGCCTTCGGGCGTACCACGCAGAACTCGTTGCCCTCCGGATCGGTCAGCACGGTCCACGACTCCTCGCCGCTCTGTCCCACGTCCGCCCTGCGCGCCCCGAGCGCGAGGACGCGCTCGATCTCCGCCTCCCGGTCCTCGGCCGGGGAGGTCAGATCGAGGTGCAGACGGTTCTTGACGGCCTTCCGGTCCGTGACCGGCATGAAACAGATGCCCACCGGAGCCGTCTCGTCCGGCCCGATCACGACCTCCCGCTCCCGCTCGGAGAGGATCCGCCAGCCCAGGACCGTGGCCCAGAACCGCGCCAGTGAGGGGAGGTCGTGCGCGTCGATGACGATGTGATGCAAGGAAAGGGGCATATTCGCTCATGTGCCCTGGCGTCGGCATCGGCACACCCTCGGCATCGTGACACCGGCCCCTCGCCACCGGCCCCCGACCCCCGACCCCTCGCCCCCCGGCCCACACCGCCCTTCGGTTCGCACGGGACGTGACGGCTGTGACCCGAACGCCGCACATCGGAGGGGCGCACGGCGGGCGGTCCTGCGGCGAGTGCCGACCACGCGGGGCCGTAGCACACGGCCTGCGGCCGCCCGGCAACTTCCGACTTCGCGTCCCGCGGGGTCCCGGGTTCCTGAATACTCCGGCACCCGGTACAGACGAAGAGGGGATCCGGTGGCTCGTCGCACCAATACGTCCTGCCTGGGCACGGCCGTCAAGGGCTGTCTGCTGCTGAACCTGTGGATCATCGTCGGCTACGCCCTGGCTCTGCCGGTCACCCTGCCCGACCTGATGGCGTCTCAGGAACCGCCGCTGCACGTCCGGGGCCCGGTGCAGCACACGGTCGTCCACGGCGTACCCGTCGTCGCCGCCTTGGGTGTTGCCCTGTTCGCGAGCCGCCGGAGGTCCGTCGCCGGATGGGTGGTCCTCGCTCGCGCGGCAGTGGTGCTCGTGCTCGGCCGGATCGCCGCCCACTGGGCCGCGGCCCGGTTCGACGCGCCCGAGTGGAGTGCCCGCGCGATGGCCCAGTGCGGTGCGGCCGGTCTCGTCGCTTACCTGTGCCGGGTGGCGGTCCGCAGGTGGGACGACGGCGGCCTCGCCTCAGGGAGCCGTCGCCCGGGTCCGGGCGAGATCTGGCACGCGGCGGTTCCGTTCCGGGACACCGAGGGCGGCAAGGAACGCTACTGCGTGGTCATGAGGAGCCGTCTCCACTACGCGGAAGTCCTCAAGATCACCAGCCAGAACAAGGACCACCGGCACGATCACATCCGTATGCCGAGCGACGGCTGGGATCTCACCTCGGGCAAGGACCACTGGGTCGAGATCGGCCTTCAACCGCTCAGAGTGCCCTACCAGGACTTCACCGACGGCCGCCCGAAGGGCCGTTGCCCCCGGGCGGTCTGGCGCCGGCTGCGGGCCGAGCGTCCGGCACCCGTGGCGTCCCGGGCGTGACGGCGGTACCGCACCGTCGCGGGTCACAGGTACGACACGAAGCGTTCGTGATCATCCACTCCAAGTCACATGGGCGCCACAATGACGGCGCTCGGAACCGTCCTTGGGAGGACCATGTACGCAAGAACCGCTGTCGTCGGCCGTACGACCGTGCTCACCGGATTCGGCTCCGCAGTCCATCGGCAAGGCCGAGCCGAACCCGTCGACGACGACAGGGCGAGCGGTACGGACACCGTCATCACCATGGGCCGCGTGGGCAAGCGGGCGGACCTCATGACCGAAGGCCCTCTCCGGACCGGAACGGTCAAGTAGCCAGCCCGAGCAGAGGAGAATCCGCATGCAACGCCGTGCCGTCATCGCCGCCGTCACCGCCGTGCTCGTCCCCGTTCTCGGTGCCTGCAGCAGCGCCTCGCAGTCCAAGCGTTCCAAGCCATCGCCCTCGTACGCGGCGGCCGACAGTGTCAACGCGCGCTGTCGGGCGCAGGAATGGCCCCAGTCCATGCCCGATGTCGAGGGCCGGCCGTTCGACCCGCTCGGCAAGGACCTCATGTGCTTCGACAACATCGAGGCCGTGGCACCCGACGGACATGACGTGATGGCCGACCCGGGCAGTGGACTGGGTGCCTGGACCGTCGTTTCCAGCACTCCCCGCCCGGGTGCCAAGGTCCGCATCACCACACCGATCACGCTCGAACTCCGGAGAGGCTGAAAGCCCGAGGGACGCGACCGCCGCCCCGCCCCACCCGGGAGAGGGGGCGCCCGGTCGGCCGTGGGCACGGGCACGTACTCCCGCCGTCCTCGCCGAACCGGGCGGTGTTCATGGAGCACGTGGGCGTGGCGGCCGCGCCGGCGGAGCAACTGAGCGGCCCGGACGACGGGGCGAGGCTTCGGCGGGCCGCCGGACTCCTGTGGCGCCGGGGCCGTCCATCGGCCTGCGGAAGGGGTTCGCGAACCCGGGTGGAACAGGGCGTCACGGCCCGGCGAGAGCTGCCCTACTGCCCGCCGTTCCGGAAGTAGTGCCCCAGGTCCAGGTCCTCGATCAGGCCCGGCCCGGTCGGGTTCCAGCCCAGCAGGTCGCGGGTCCGCTCGCTGGAGGCCGGGCTGTCGAGGCCGAGGAACCCCGACAGCCACGTGAAGTGCTCGGCCGCCTCCTCGGTGGGGACGGAGCGGGTGGGCACGTCGAGGTGACGGCCGATGACCTCGGCGACCGCACGGATCGGAACGCCGTCCTCGGCGCTCGCGTGGAGGACCGATCCCGCCGGTGCGCCTTCCAGGGCGAGGCGGAAGAGGCGGGCGGCGTCGCCGCGGTGCGTGGCCGGCCAGCGCTGGGTGCCGTCGCCGATGTACCCCGCGACGCCCTTGTCGCGGGCGATGCCGATCAGGGCCGCCATGAATCCGTTGTCACCCTCGCCGTGCACGGTCGGGGGGAGCCGTACGACGGACGAGCGGATGTTCCGGTCGGCGAGGGCGAGGGCCACGTGGGCGGTGCCCATACGGGTGCGCGGGCCGCCCGGCAGCTGTGCGGACCGGTCGTCCGGGGTCCGTCCGTCCGCTTCCGTGCTCGGGCGGCCCGAGGCCACGCCGATCAGCCCCGACGCGATGAGCAGCGGTCGCCCGGAACCCGCGAGCGACTCGCCGAAGAGCTCGACGGTGCGGCGGTCCGCGTCGGCGGCGTCCTGGAAACCGCCGGAGAACGCGAGGTCGTGCTTGAAGGCGAGGTGGATCACGCCGTCCGACGCCTCGGCGGCCTCGCGCAGGACGTCGAGGTCGTCGAGGGTGCCGGACACCGTGTCCGCCCCGGCCTGCTTCAGGGCCGCGGCCGAGGCGTCCGAGCGGGCGAGCCCGAGGACCTGGTGCCCCGCGCCGATGAGCTCGGGGACGAGTGCGGAGCCGATCCATCCGGATGCCCCGGTGACGAAAACACGCATGAGAAAGCCTCCAGCCTGGGGTGACCGTCCGCGCACCCGGGGCACACGGGAGGCCACCACGCGATGTCAGTGACTGTCATCAAACGTAGCACTCGATGTCAGTGACTGTCATCGAGTACGATGCCGGGCATGGGTCGATGGGAGCCGGACGCGCGCGGCCGCCTGGCACGGGCGGCACTGGAGCTCTACGTCGAGCGCGGCTTCGACCGCACCTCGGTGGCGGAGATCGCCGAACGGGCGGGGCTGACGGAGCGCACGTTCTTCCGGCACTACGCGGACAAGCGCGAGGTGCTGTTCGCGGGTTCGGGCGAGCTGCGGGAGGTGCTCGCGCACGCCGTCGCGCAGGCTCCCGAGTCAGCCACCCCGATGGATGCCGTGGCGGCGGCCCTCGAAGGTGCCGCGGCTGTGCTGGAGGCGCGCCAGGAGCACGCTCGGCAGCGGCAGTCCGTCATCGACGCCAACTCCGACCTTCAGGAGCGCGAGCTGATCAAACTCGCGTCGATGTCCGCGACCCTCGCGGACGCCTTGCGGCTGCGCGGGGTCGACGAGGCCTCCGCGGGCCTTGCCGCGGAGGTGGGGATCGCCGTCTTCAAGTTCGCCTTCCGGCGCTGGGTCGAGCGGACCGAGGAGAAGGAACTGGTCCGGTTCATACGGGAGTCGTTGGCCGGTCTGAGGGCAGTGGCCGCGGACGCGTGACGTCGGATCCCGCTGATGGCCGCACCCGGCCTGCCGCCGGTCGTCCCGGCGGCCGGGGTCGGGGCGGGAGCACGGTCTTGCCGTGGGTCTTCCGCGGTTCCAGCTCGCGGAACGCGTCCCGGACCCGCTCCAGCGGGTGGGCGCGGGCGATCGGTACTTCCGGCTCTCCGCGCGCGGAGAGCCGGGCCGGCTCTCCGACCACCACCGCGCATGCCGCCGCAGCCTCGCCGTAAGGGAAGTCGTGTTCCCACGGCAAGCGGGCTCACACCGCGGAGGGGATCACGCCTGGAACTCGGTGAGGTCGATCGCGTGGACGGTCAGGGGGAAGCCGTACACGGGGTGGGTGGTCTCCCTCTCGGGCTTCATGCCGAGCTTGCGGACGACGTTCAGCGAGGCCTCGTTGCTGATCCGGTCGACACTGATCACACGGTCGAGGCCGCGGTCCTGGAGGGCGAACTCCAGTGTGGCGTGGGCGGCTTCGGACGCGTAGCCCTGGCCCCAGAACGGTGAGCCGAACCGCCAGCCGATCTCCACGGCGGGCATGACCTCGGGCAGGTACTCGGGCACCGACAGCCCCGCGAAACCGGCCAGCTCTCCCGAGGCGAGCAGTTCGACGGCGAAGATGCCGAAGCCCTCCTCGTCCCATTCGTCCTCCCACCGCTCGATCTCCTCGGCGGTGGCGTCGAGGTCGCGGACCGAACCGTCGCCGATCCAGCGCATGACCTCGGGGTCCGCGTTGATGTCCGCCATGGGGGCGAGGTCGTCGTCGTACCAGCGGCGGAGGAGGAGGCGGGGGGTGCGGATCTCGGTCATGGCACCCATCCTGCCTTACGGACGAGGCACCGGCCGGTGGCCCCGCACCGCGGCGTACCGCCTCGGGAGTGACCGGGCCCGGGCGGGCCCTTGTTTCGGCCCCGTCGACCGGGGCAACCGGCCGTCATGGAGACCAACGACGGCACGGACGAAGTGATCGAGACCCAGGGCGACGAGCATCACGTCGTCCTCAGCGCCGATACCAACGGCGACGGAAAGACCGACGTCTGGATGACCGACACCACGGGCGACGGCAAGGCCGATCTCTACCAGTTCGACACCAGCGGTGACGGGCGGATCGACCTGACGATGGTCGAACGGGGCGACGAGCCCGGCGTCGACCGGGTCGTCGTCGAGGGCGACGGCGGCCACCCGTTGGAGACCTGAGCCCTCGTCGCGGCGCCGTGCCCGGCCGGTTCGAGCGACACGCTCCCGGCCCGGACGAACGGACACCCCGGACCCTGCCGGCGTCGGGGGACGGGGTCCCCCGACGCGCCTACGGGGTACCCGTCAGAGGCCGCAGGGCGGCGGCGCCGACACGCAGGATCGCTGACACGGGCGGTCCCACCCAGCGGGTCAGTCCGTCCGGGAGCGCGGGGTCCAGTTCGATCGTCACCCGGACGTATCGCGTGTGCAGCCGCGCGACCTTGGTGTGACGGGGCGGGGCGGCATCGGGTTCCCGTTGCAGGGCGGCCCGGTAGGTGTCCTTGCGCTGGTTCACATCGTGTCCTGACGCTTGACGAGTTCGTCCGCGAGATCCATGTACGCCGATCCCTTGACCGTGACAGGGCTGCCGAACGACTGGGAGTACAGGTCGAGTCGGGGGATGTGGGTGGACAGCACGTCGAAGCCGCGTTCCGTGAGCGCTTCGCGGGCATCGGCGTCGGGACCGGTACGTGTGGCGTCCGGACGGTTCGTACGGTTCAGCAGTACGGCGGAGCGGGCCGGACGGGCCCGCAGGGACTGGACGTCGCCCATCTCGCGGCCGATGGGCGCCATGCGGTCCAGTTCGATGGGGGACGGTGTCACCGGCACGATCCACTCGCTCGCGTACCGCATGACGCTCCGGGCGATGTGGGCGTGATCCTCCATCTGCGGGGCGTCGAACACCACGGCCTGCCGGTCGCCGAGGAAGTCGTTCACGCGCCGGTGCACGTCGCCCACGGGGAGGGAGAACACGGGGAAGGGGAAACCTCCCGCCAGTTCGCTCCACCGCAGCGCCGAGGACGCGGGGTCACTGTCCACCAACAGGGGTGAGAAGCCCGACTCGTGCAACGCGTGGGCCAGCCACACCGCGCTCGTCGTCTTGCCCACTCCGGGTTTCAGGTTCACAAAGGCATAGCTCATCGACACAGGGAGCCACGCTAGTGACCACGGGGGACCGGCGGTCGCCCAAGCGGCGGGTACCGTCCCGTCGTTCACCCCGCCGCGCCCGTGAATCATCCCAATGGATCAACGCGCTGTGCCGCCGCACAGACCCGCGCCGCGGCCACTGTGCACCGGCCGCCCGAACGCGCCGTGCCCTGTACGCGCCCCCGGCGCGGTTGATGCCATGCCCGGCATGTCTCCCGCAGCTTCCGCGTCTCCCGCATCCTCCGTATCGCCCTCACGTCACACATCTCCCGCATCTCCAGCATCTCCGTCCGCTTCCGTCCCGGGCGCAGGGACGAGGCCGTGCGCGGCGGCGCCGTCGGAGGACCGCCGATGAGCTCCGGCGACGGGGAGTCGCTCGCCGTCATGGTCTTCCTCGGCTTCGTCGCCGTGTCCCTGCTGCTGTGCGGTCTGGCGGCGGCCGATCTGGACGACCCCGAGCACTTCTACGCGGGCGGCGGCGCGGCCTTCGGGCCGGTCGGAGGCGGGCTGGCCATCGCCGGTGACTACATCTCCGCGGCCACCCTGCTCAGCACCACCGGCGCGGTCGCCCTCGACGGCGCGGACGGCATCCTGTTCGCCTGCGCCACCGTCGTCTCGCTCTATCTGATGATGCGGTTCCTGGGTGAACCCCTGCGCAGGAAAGGGGTGTTCACCCTGGGGGACTTCGTCGCCGACCGCCTCGGCGCCCCCTCCGTGCGCCGGGCGCTCGGCGTGGCCTCTCTCGTCGTCCTCACCCCGCTGCTCCTGGTGCAGCTCTCCACCGCCGGACGCGTCATGGCGGCCATGTTCGGGCTCCCGGACGGCGCGCTCACCGGATGCACCGTCGCCGGAGGGATCCTGATGGTCTGTTACGCCGCGTTCGGCGGGATGCGCGGCGTCGGGTACGTACAGATCCTGAAGGTCGGTGTGGTGCTCATCGCCATGCTGCTGCTGGCCGGGGTCGTCCTCGCCCGGTACGGATGGTCGCCGCCGGCCCTGTTCGGTGCCGCCCGGGAGCAGTCCGGAGCGGGCGCCGCCTACGCGCGCCCCGGGCTCCACTTCGGTCACTCCGTCGCCGGACGCCTCGACCTGATCGGCTTCGAGGCCACCCTCCTGGTCGGAGCCGCCTGTCTGCCGCACATCACCATGCGGCTGTACCCGGTCCGGGAGGCCCGCACCGCGAGGCGCGCCGTCGGCTGGGCGGTCGGACCGGTGGCGGTGGTGTGCGCCGGGGTCGTGGTGGCCGGGCTGGGTGCCTGTGCCCTGCTGGGCCGGGGTCCGGTGCGGGCCGCCGACCCCGGGGGAGCGACCGCCCTGCTGATGGTGACGGGCGCGCTCGACCCCGTCGCCGGGGGCACCCGGCACAGCATGCTGTTCGCGATCGTCGCCTGCGCCGTCTTCGTGACCACCCTCGCGGCCGTCGCGGGCATCACGCTGGCGGCCGCCTCCAGTCTGGCCCGTGACTTCGGCGGGCGGCCCGCGCACGGGGGCGGGGGCCGTTCGCCCGCCGGGGAGATCCGCCGGGCACGGCTGGGGATCGTCCTGGTCGGAGCGGTCGCCGTCGTCGTGTCGGCGCTCCTCGGGGACCGCGGCAGACTCACGCTGCTCTCCTTGTCGTTCACCGTCGCGGCCTCGGTGCTGGCCCCGGTTCTGCTGTACGCGCTCTTCCTGCCCGGTCACTCCTCCACCGGGGTGCGCTGGACCGTCTACGGGACCCTTCCGCTCATCGTGCTGCTGCTCGCGGGATCCCCCGCGGTGTCGGGCACCCCGTTCGCGGTCTTCCCCGACCACGACGTCCGCTGGTTCCCGCTCCAGACACCGGGGCTCGTCACCGTTCCGGCCGGCTTCCTCCTCGGGCTCGTCGGCCGCGCGCCCAGGCGCACCCGCGCTCTTCGGACGTCCTGGCCGAGGTCCTCGACCGCCGTGGGCGCGGGACCTCTTGACGGAGTTGGTGCAGACCTTTAGCGTCACGGCACATGAGGTTCACAGGTGAACTCAATGTTCATCCATGTGAACCTCGCCTTTCCCCACCGTCTGCTCCATCCGACCAGACGAAAGGCCCCGACCGCCATGGTGAACAAGCGACCACATACCCGAACCCCCTCCTTCGCTGCCGGACGTGCCGCGCCCCGGCTCCTGACGACGGCCACCGTCGCGGGAGTCGTCGCCGTAGTCACCGTCCTGGGCACGTCCAGCGCCGGCGCCGCCGACCCGAACGTCGCGCCCGGCGGCAACTTCGACCTGTCGGTGTGGCAACTCCAGGAGCCCGTGGGCTCCCCGGGCTCGCCCACCACCATCTCCTCCGCCCGGCTGCAGGGCGCGAACGGCTACCAGGACGCGTACTTCTACACCGACACCCGCGACGGCGCGATGACCTTCTGGGCGCCCGAGAAGGGCGTCACGACGCCGAACTCCAACTACGCCCGCTCCGAACTGCGGGAGATGAACCGCAGCGGCAGCGCGGCGAACTGGTCGCTCGGCGGCAGCCACCGGCTGAGCGCGACACTTCGGGTGGTGTCGGTCACCTCCAACGTGTGCGTCGGTCAGATCCACCTCGGCTCCGGCGGATCGTCGACCAAACCGCTGGTGGAGCTGTACTACCGCGCGAGCGGTGACATCGTGGTCGGCACCGAGAACTCGCCCTCGGGCGGCCAGACGACCCACACGGTCGGACACGTGGCGGTCGGCAAGACGTGGACGTACACGATCGCCGTCTCCGGCGGCGACACCATCGACCTGACCGTCAACGGCAGCACCACGCACTACGCGATCCCGTCGTCGTTCTTCCCCTACAAGCAGTACTTCAAGGCCGGCTCGTACAACCAGTCGTCCTCCGGGAGCACCACGAAGGGGGCGAGGGTCGCCTTCTACGGCCTGAAGGTCTCGCACGGCTGACGGGCGTCGGACACGGGGGGGGGGGGGGGGGGGGGGGGGGGGGGGGGGGGGGGGGGGGGCCCGCCGGGGGGGGGGGGGGGGTGGGGGGGGGGGGGGGGGGGGTGGGGGGGGGCGCGGGGGGGGGTGGGAGGGG
>NZ_JBIAQM010000002.1:7196-158749 GCF_042888945.1 Streptomyces sp. NPDC002698 | reverse complement strand
GGGTCGCATTCTCCGGCCTGATGGTCTCGCACGGCTGACGGGCGTCGGACACGGCGTGGGGGTGAGCCCGGCATCGCGCCGGGCTCACCCCCTCGCCGTGGGGACGTCCGCTCAGAGCGACGTCATCACGTGCTTGATCCGGGTGTAGTCCTCGAAGCCGTAGGCGGAGAGGTCCTTGCCGTAGCCGGACTGCTTGAACCCGCCGTGCGGCATCTCGGCGACGAGTGCCATGTGGGTGTTGATCCACACACAGCCGAAGTCGAGCCTCTTCGACATCCGCATCGCCCGCGCGTGGTCCTTGGTCCACACCGAGGAGGCCAGCGCGTAGTCCACGCCGTTGGCGTACGCGACGGCCTGGTCCTCGTCCGTGAACGACTGGACGGTCATGACCGGGCCGAAGACCTCGTTCTGGATGATCTCGTCGTCCTGCCTCAGACCCGAGACCACGGTCGGGGCGTAGAAGTAGCCCTTCTCGCCGACCCGGTGGCCGCCCGCCTCGACCTTCGCGTGCTCGGGCAGCCGCTCGATGAAACCGCTGACCTGGGCGAGCTGGTTCGCGTTGTTGAGCGGCCCGTACAGCACGTCCTCGTCGTCCGGCTGCCCGGTCTTCGTCTCGGCCGCGGCCTTGGCGAGCGCGGCGACGAACTCGTCGTGCACCGACGCGTGGACCAGGACGCGTGTCGCGGCCGTGCAGTCCTGACCGGCGTTGAAGAAGCCGCCGACCACCAGGTCCTCGACCGCCTTGGCCAGGTCGGCGTCCTCGAAGACCACGGCCGGGGCCTTGCCGCCGAGCTCCAGGTGGACCCGCTTGACGTCCTTGGCCGCGCTCTGGGCGACCTGGATGCCGGCGCGCACCGAGCCGGTGATGGAGGCCATCGCCGGGGTCGGGTGCTCCACCATCAGCCGGCCGGTCTCGCGGTCTCCGCAGACCACGTTGAAGATCCCCCGGGGCAGGCCGAGCTCCTCCAGGACACCGCCGATGATCTCCGCGATCAGCACCGTGGAGGCGGGGGTGGTGTCCGAGGGCTTGAGGACCACCGCGTTGCCCGCCGCGAGGGCCGGGGCGAACTTCCACACCGCCATCAGCAGCGGGTAGTTCCACGGCGCCACCTGGGCGCACACGCCGACCGGCTCACGGCGGATGATCGAGGTCATGCCCTCCATGTACTCACCGGCCGAGCGGCCCTCCAGCATGCGCGCCGCGCCCGCGAAGAAGCGGACCTGGTCGATCGCCGGGGCGAGTTCCTCACTGAGGGTGAGGTGCAGCGGCTTGCCGGTGTCGCGGCTCTCCGCGGCCACCAGTTCCCCGGCCCGCGCCTCCATCGCGTCGGCGATCTTCAGCAGCGCGCGCTGCCGCACGGACGGTGTCGCGTCGCGCCATACGGGGAACGCCGCGGCCGCGGCCGCCATCGCCGCGTCGACATCGGCCGCCCCGGACAGCGGGGAGGTCGCGTAGACGTCACCGGTGGCCGGGTCCACCACATCGAGAGTCCGGCCGTCGACGGCATCCGCGAACGTACCGTCGATGTAGTTGCGGAACGTGCTGCTCATGGAACGTCTCTCCTGGTCAGGCGGTGGTACGGGGGGACAGGTGCTCGTGTACGGCGAGCCAGGCGCCGTCCGCGGAGCGGGCGAAGACGATGGTCTCCCGCTCGTGCGCCGTCTCCTCGCCGGCGTTGGTGGCGACGCGGGTCTCCACGTCATGGCTGAAGACAGCCGTGTCACCGAAGGGCTGGACGAGCTGTGCCGACGAGGTGCAGCCGAGGACGCGGAAACCGTCCTGCTCCACCCACCGCTGCCACAGGGCGCGGTACTCGGCCGTGGAGCCGAGACGCTGCGGCGTGGTGTGGAAGACGAACGTCGCGTCCGGTGCGAAGGCACCGAAGTAGTCGTCGAGGCGGCCCTCGGCGAAGGCGGCGACGAGCCCGTCCGCGGCGGCCCGGACTTCCTGCGCGGTGGTGGTGCTCATGCGCGGCTCCTGGTCAGGGGCGCCCGGCGGTCAGGGCCGGGCGCCCAGTCGGTGGTGTCGGTGGCGCTGAGGGCTCAGAGAGCCGCGGCGGGCTCGGGGGTCTTCTCCTCGGTGCCACCGGTGATCGGCGCGATGTCGGTGTCGGACGCCCCGACGAAGCGGGGTCCGTCGGGCCCGTACACGGCGCGCGGCTCGGGGAACAGGGCGAGCGCGGCGAGGTAGAGCACGACCGCCAGGCCGAGGCCGACCGGCAGCGAGATGTCCGCGCCGTCCGCGAGGTTGCCCAGCGGACCGACGAACTGGCCCGGCAGATTGGTGAAGAGGAGGGCCACGACGGCGCTGACGATCCAGGTGCCCATGCCGCGCCAGTTCCAGCCGTGCGCGAACCAGTAGCGGCCACCGCGCTGACGCCGGTTGAACACCTGCAGTGCCTCGGCGTCGTACCAGCCGCGCCGGGTGACGTAGCCGAGCGCCATGACGACCATCCACGGCGCGGTGCAGGTGATGATCAGGGTGGCGAAGGTGGAGATGGACTGCGTGAGGTTGAGCGCGAAGCGGCCGAGGAAGATGAATCCGATGGACAGGACACCGATGAAGAAGGTGGCCTGGACGCGGTTGAAGCGCGGGAAGACGCTGGCGAAGTCCAGCCCCGTTCCGTAGAGGGACGTCGTGCCGGTCGACAGGCCGCCGATCAGGGCGATCAGGCAGAGCGGCAGGAAGTACCAGCCGGGGGAGATGGCCAGCAGTCCGCCCACGTAGTTCGGGGCGGCCGGGTCGACGTACTTCACGGCCTTCGTCGCGATGATCGACGCCGTGGCCAGGCCGAAGACGAAGGGCAGCAGGGTGGCGATCTGGGCGAGGAACGCGGCGCCCATCACCCGGCGGCGCGGGGTGTTCGCGGGGATGTAGCGGGACCAGTCGCCGAGGAACGCGCCGAAGGAGACCGGGTTGGAGAGCACGATCAGCGCGGCGCCGATGAACGACGGCCAGAACAGCGGGTCGGCGGTCGAGGCGAAGGCACCCGCGTATCCGGGGTCGAAGTCACCGGCGAAGGCGAAGGCGCCGAGCACGAAGAGGGCCGAGGCCGCCAGCACCGCGATCTTGTTGACCAGCAGCATGAAGCGGAAGCCGTAGATGCAGACGACGAGCACGAGTCCGCCGAAGATCGCGTACGCGATGCCGTAGGTGACGTCCGACTCGGGGACGTTCACGAGCCGGTGCGCGCCGCCGACGAGCGCGTCTCCCGAGGATCACACCGAGATCGAGAAGAACGCGATGGCGGTGAGCAGGGAGAGGAAGGACCCGACGACCCGGCCGTGCACGCCCAGGTGCGCCGAGGAGGAGACGGCGTTGTTCGTGCCGTTGGCGGGGCCGAACAGCGACATCGGGGCCAGCAGCAGCGCGCCCGCGACCAGTCCGAGGACGGTCGCCGCGAGTCCCTGCCAGAAGGAGAGCCCGAAGAGGATCGGGAACGCGCCCAGTACACAGGTCGCGAAGGTGTTGGCGCCGCCGAAGGCGAGCCGGAACAGGTCGATCGGCCGGGCCGTGCGGTCCGCGTCCGGGATGCGCTCGACGCCATATGTCTCGATTTCGGTGACCGAGCTCGTCACGGGCCCTCCAATGTCCGTTAGTGCACCGTTCAATCGGTGGCATCCACAGTGTGCGGCCCCCCGTGACCTGCGGCAATGGTGTCCATCACAGATGCGTACGATGTCATTTGTGGCCAGCAACAAACTCACCATCCAGGACCTGCTCTCCTCTCCGGCGCTCCAGCTCTCGCTGAAGGCCGGCGGCGGTCTGGAACGGCCGGTCTCCTGGGCGCACGCCAGCGAACTCGTCGACCCCACGCCCTGGCTCCTGGGAGCCGAGCTGATCATGACCGCGGGCCTGGCGATCCCCCGTACCGCGGCGGAGCAGCGTGCCTATCTGGAGCGGCTGGACGACGCCGGGGCGTCCGGGCTCGCGCTCTCGGCGCAGCTGCACATGCCACCGCTGCACGACACCTTCTTCCAGGCCGCGCGGGAGCGGGACTTCCCGGTCCTCGAAGTGCCGCTCGCCGTTCCCTTCATCGCCGTCGCCCAGGAAGTCGCGGCCTCGGCCCAGGAGGAGGCGCGGCACCGGCTGGGCGCGCAGCTCCAGGTCTTCGGCGCGCTGCGCTGGCTGGTCACGGAGGATCTCGACACACCGACACTCCTGCGCCGTCTCGAAGGTCTGTCGGGCTACGACGTCTTCCTCTGCACTCCTCAGGGGCGTCCGCTCCTGCCCGGGGTCCCGGTGCCGGATCCGGCCGTCCTGCCGGCGTCCGTCGAGGCCCCGCCGACCATCCCCGGCGGATTCGTCCTCCCGGTGCCCGCGCCCGGCGGCCCCGCGGGCTTCCTCGTCGCGTACGAGCGTGAGGGCGCCCGGCCCGCGGGGCTCGCCGTCGTCCAGCACATCGCCACCGTCGCGGCGCTGCGGCTGGCGATGGTGCGCAACGAGCGCGAGACACTGCGCCGCGAGGGAGCGGAGACGTTCGCCGAACTGCTTCAGGAGGTGCTCGACCCGGAGGCGGCGCGGCGTCGGCTCGCCCGGCACGCGATCGAGGGCGACACCGTGCTGCTGATCGTGCGCCGCACCACCGACGAGGCGCTGCTGCGTCTCCTGGAGGACCGGTCCCATCTGCTGCTGACCCGGGGCGAGGACCGCTACGTCCTCGGGGCGCCCGAGCTGGCGGCGGCCGTCGGTGAGCTGCCCGGCGTGGCGGCCGGGGCCAGCCGCCCCTTCCTGCCGGGGGACGCGCTGAAGGTCGCGCAGCGCGAGGCTCTGTGGGCGGTGTCCAAGGCCGTCGAGTCGGGCCGTGCCGTCGTCCACTACGGCGACGACGGGGCGGGCCGGTGGCTGCCCGACGATCCCGCCGTCCTGGCGGCACTGGTGGAGCATGTGCTCGGCGGCGTGCTGCGTTACGACGAGAGCCACGACTCGCGGTTGCTGGTCTCGGCCCGCACCTGGATGGAGCGCGACCGCCGCACCGAGACGGCGGCCGCGGCGCTGCACATCCACCCCAACACCCTCGCCTACCGGCTGCGCCGCTTCGGCGCGCTCACCGACCGTGATCTGACGTCGACGGCGGCTCTGGCCGAGGTCTGGCTGGCGATCCAGGCGGCGGGAGCGCTGGGCCTCACCGACTGAGCGGGTTCACGCGTACGTCCCGGCCCGCCGTGCGCGGATCACCCCTCACACCGCGCGACCGCCTCGACCAGGCGCGTGATGTCGGCGAGATCGGCCTCGAACTCGGCGGTGAGGTCGAGGGGAAGGTCCAGCCACGGCGCGAGCGCGCTGTGGCCGGGGAGCTCGACGGCGTCGAGATGACCCCGACGGCTGCGCGGGTCGCCCGCGCCGGGAGTGAAGCGGCCCGAGGCCTCGGAAGCGGCGAAGCCGATGACGAACGTACTGATCAGGCGTTCGAGCCGGGGCACCTGAGGCTCGGGGACCCCGGCCTCGATCAGCGCGGTGTAGATGATGTCCACCGCCCGCAGGCCGTCCGGGGTGACGGCCGGCCGCGAGAAGAGCAGGTGCGCGGCCCAGGGGTGCTGCTGGGTGACCTTCCGGGCCGCGTGCGCGAGGGCGCGGAGCCGTTCGTCCCAGGTGTGGTGACCGGTCGGATCCGACGGCAGCAACGCGGTGAGGAGCCGTCCGACCATGCCGTCCAGCAGTGCCGACTTGTCCTTGACGTGCCGGTACAGCGCCATCGGCGTCACTCCGACGCGATCGGCCAGAGCGCGCATCGAGACGGCGTCGACCCCGCGCTCGTCGGCGATGGCCACGGCGGCGTCCAGGATCTCTTCCCGTCTCCCACTCATGGGTCTACAGTGTAGACGTATACGGCGTAGACGTGTACGGCGTAGACCTGATGAAGGACGGATGATGCTGACAGCAGAGGGACTGGTGAAGCGCTACGGCTCACGCCACGCGCTCGACGGGTTCGACCTGACGGTCCCGGCCGGGGAGATCGTGGGCCTGATCGGTCACAACGGCGCGGGCAAGACGACGTTCGTCGAGATCGTCGCCGGTCTCGTACGTCCCGACGCGGGCCGCGTCACCATCGGGGCGCTCGACGCGCTGCGGGACGGCCGGGCCGCTCGGCGCCTCCTCGGCATGGCCCCGCAGGAACTCGCCCTGTACGGCGGTGCCACCGCGCGGGAGAACGTGCGGCTCTTCGCCGGACTGGCGGGATTCCGCGGACGGCGCGGGGAAGCGGAGATCGCCCGGGTCCTGGACGAGCTGTGTCTGACGGCCGTGGCGGACCGGCCCGTGGCCGCGCTGTCCGGAGGCCAGCGCCGCCGGGTCCAGGCGGCCACCGCCATGGTTGGCTCCCCGCCCCTCCTCCTGCTGGACGAGCCGACCACGGGAGCCGATCCGGAGACCCGCTCGGCCCTGCTGGGCGCGGTCAGGGCCCGGGCCGAAGCGGGCGCGGCCGTCGTCTACACGACCCACTACCTGCCGGAACTCGTCGATCTCGGCGCCACGCTGGCACTCGCGCGGGCCGGCCGGATCATCGCGCGCGGCACGCAGGACGAGCTCACCCGCCATCTGCCCGGCGAGCTCAGGGTCACCTTCGCCGACCCCCGCGAACCCGAGCTGCGCCGGCCGACCACGGACCCCGGTGCCGATCTGGCGGCCCTGCTCGCGTCCGGTCGTACCCCTGTGTCCGTCGACGTCCGCCGCCCCGGACTGGACGATCTCTACCGGTCCATGGAGTCCGCGCGGACCGTGACCCGGACGGAGGCCCGCGATGCCGCGTGAGTCCGCCGCCCGCGTGGCCGTGCTGGTGCGCCACAACATGCTGCTGATGGCGCGCGAACCCGGTCCCGTCCTGAGCAGGATGATCCTCCCGCTCGTCTTCGTCACGCTGCTGCGTCCGCTCTATGTGACCGGGCAGGGCCGTACGGCCGGCACGGAGCAGGCGGTCGTCGGCACGATGGTCACCTTCTCGCTGCTCGCCCTCAGTATCTGCGGCGGCGCGATCCTCACCGAACGGCTCGGCCGTACCTGGGACCGCCTGCGCGGAACCGCCCTGCATCCCGCCGAGCTGCTCGTCGCGAAGGCCGTCCCGGCCTTCGCGGCCCTGCTCGCCCAGCAGTTGCTCATCGTGGCCTTCGCCGTGTGCGTCCTCGGCCTGCGTGTCCCGCACCCCTTCCTGCTGCTGGGTCTCCTGCTGAGCTGGAGCTGCGCGCTCCTCGGACTCGGCACCCTGCTCGGCGTTCTGGTCCGCAGCCTGGGGGCGCTCTCGGCCGCCTTCGACATCGGCGGCATGCTGCTGAGCAGTGTCGGGGGCGCGCTCGTGCCGCTCGCCGCCCTGCCGGCCTGGGTCTCGGACGTGGCCCCGGCCTCGCCCGGCTACTGGGCCGCTCGCGGCATGCGTGCCGCCCTGTCCGGTGACGCGTACGTCGTGGCGGAGTCCTGTGGCACGCTCCTCGGCGTGGCACTGGTCTGCGGCGTCGGGGCCTCGGTACGGCTGGTGGGCCGCAGCGGCCGGCTCATGGCGCTCTAGGACCTGTCTGACAGGTCCTAGGCGGCCGATCCGCTGAACGCGCCCGCTGGAAAGGCCGGTTCAGGTCGAAGGGTGCCGTCCAGTCGATTGGCCGTCCGGCCAGCCGGTCACGGCCCTTCGGTTCGGCGCAGGCCCGCGACCAGGGTCTCGACCAGTTGTCGTGCGTCGTAGCGGGGGTCGTTGCCGGCGCCGATGCAGAGGTTGCCGATGCCGCGCATCAGTTGATAGGCCGTCAGGCCGGGTCGGATCTCGCCGGACGCGGCGGCCGCGTCGAGGAGTTGGGTGCACACGGGGACGAGCCGGTCGACGAAGTACCTGTGCAGCGCGTCGAACGCCGTGTTGTCTGGCTGCAGGACGGCGGCGAGCCCGTGCTTGGTGACGAGGAAGTCGACGAACAGGTCGATCCACCGTGTCAGCGCGGCATAGGGGGACGGGCAGTCGCCCAGCAGGGCCGGTCCCGCCTCGGCGCAGGCTTCGACCTGGTGCCGGTAGACCGCGACGATGAGATCCGCCCGCGTCGGGAAGTGGCGGTAGATCGTGGCCGTGCCGACGCCCGCCCTGGCCGCGATGTCACGCACGGGCGCCTCCACGCCGGAGGCGGCGAAGACCGCGGCGGCGGCGTCGAGCAGCGTCTCCTGGTTGCGCCGGGCGTCGGCCCGCCGGGGCCGTGCCGAGGTCTGCCCCGTGGTGTCGTCGCTGTCGTTCATCGCGCCCTTCCCTCCGCGGCCGGACAGGTAAACGGAACGGTGTTCCGTATCGTCTTGCTAAGCGGGACAGTGTTCCGTATCGTCAAACGGGACGGTGTTCCGTTTGCCCATGATGGCAGACCGGGGACCCGGCGACCAAGCTCGCCGCCGTCCTCGCGCATCACCCGTATCGAAGGAGGCAGAGGCATGCAGTACCGCACCTTGGGCCGCACCGGTGTGCAGGTCGGCTCGCTCGCGCTCGGCGCGATGAACTTCGGCAGGATCGGGCGCACCACCCAGGACGAGGCCACCGCCATCGTCGACGCCGCCCTGGAGGGCGGGATCAACCTCATCGACACCGCCGACATGTACGGCGACGGCGAGTCGGAGGAGATGGTCGGCAAGGCCATCGCCGGCCGCCGCGACGACATCGTGCTGGCCACGAAGGCGGGCATGCCGATGGGGGAGGAGCGCAACCACCGGGGCTCCTCGCGCCGTTGGCTGATCACGGAGCTGGACAGCAGTCTGCGCAGACTCGGGGTCGACCACGTCGATCTCTACCAGATCCACCGATGGGACCCGGACACCGGCGACGAGGAGACGCTGTCCGTCCTGACCGACCTGCAACGCGCGGGAAAGATCCGCTACTTCGGCTCCTCGACCTTCCCCGCCCATCGCATCGTGCAGGCCAGGTGGGCCGCGCGCGAGCATCATGTGCGGCCCTACGTCACCGAACAGCCCAGCTACTCCGTCCTGCAACGCGGGATCGAGGCCGATGTCCTGCCCGTGGCCGAGGAGTACGGGCTCGGTGTGCTGGTCTGGAGCCCGCTCGCCTCGGGCTGGCTGTCCGGCGCGGTCAGGAGGGGCCGGGAGATCACCACCAGCCGCTCGGCGCTCATGCCGCAGCGCTTCGACCTCGCCATCCCCTCCAACCAGGCCCGGCTGGACGCCGTCGAGCGCCTGGCGGTCATCGCCGAGGAGGCCGGACTGACGCTGATCCAGCTCGCACTCGGCTTCGTCACCGCGCATCCCGCCGTGACCAGCGCGCTGATCGGCCCCCGGACACCGGACCACCTGCGCGCGCAGCTCGCCGCCGCGGACACCGTGCTCTCCGCGGACGTGCTCGACGCGATCGACGCCGTCGTGTCCCCGGGAACCGACCTCGCCGCGCACGAGAAGTTCGACACCCCGCCCGCCCTGCTCGACCCGGCGTTGCGCCGCCGCTGACGGCCCGGTGGCACGGGCCTGACGACCCCGCCCGGGTCAGAGTTCCGGAGCGGGGCCGCCAGGAGTCCATGGGCCGAATGCCGGCTGTCAGCCGGTGTACGCCTCGATCTCGGACAACTGCCCGGCGGGCCAGCCGGTGTTGGCCGTGATGAGAACGCGCAGATAGCGGGTGGGGGTGCCGGACAGGGTCGCGGTCGCCGTGTTTCCGCCGGCCGGATCGAAGGTGTATCCGGCCGACGCCTTGAGAGTGCCGAACGTGGAGCCGTCGGTGCTGCCCTGGATGCTCAGGGTCTGGGTGCGCGTGGCCCACGCGGTCGCCGGAGGAAGTCTGAGGACGACGCGCTTGACCGCTTTCGCGGCGCCCAGGTCGACGGTGAGGGACTGCGGGAAGGCGTTGTTGGCGCTCTCCCAGTAGCTGTTCGCGTTGCCGTCCACCGCGTTGGCCCCGGGGTAGACGTCCGTGTGGCTCGACTCGGTGACCGGCCGGTTCCTGGCGAGGTTCACGGTGGGGTCGGTGGGCGGGTCGGTCGGAGGATCGGTGGGCGGGTCGGTCGGCGGAGGGGTGCCGCCGCCGGGTACTCCGCCATTGGTCCACTTCGGGGCCGGCCAGGTCCCCGTGCAGGCCGGCGGGTCGGCGTACCAGCCGCTGTTGCCCGTACCCCGGGTGATCCGGAAGCCGGAGCCGACGCAGTTGTGGATCGGGTTGGACTGGCCGATGTTCGTGGCCGTGACGTTGCTGAAGGAGGCCGTCCCCGGGGCCTGGATCTGGAGTGCGTAGGTACCGACTCCGTCGATCCGCACATGGTCGAAGCGCAGGCTGTTGGTCGCTCCCTCGATGTTCATGATCGCGGCGTAGGAGCTGTCGAGGATCTCGCTGTCGGTGATGTCGACGGTCGCGTTCAGGGGCTCGTTGAGTCCGCTGAACCAGACCGCGCCGACCCCGAACTGCCAGTTGTAGTCGTTGTTCCCGGCCCGTATCAGGGTGTTGCGGGCGGCCGTGACGGTGCCGGAGACGGCCGTGCCCTGGCCGGAGTTGACCCCGGGGTAGCGGTTCGCGACATGGAGGCCGCCACCGTTGGTGACGGTGTCCGCCATGACGTTGTCGGAGAGGGTGATGTCCTTGCCGCCGTAGGTGACGATGTTGTTCGCGAGGATCGGCAGGACCACCGTGTCGAAGGTGAACTTGTTCTTGACGTTCGGGACGTTCTCCGCCCACATCGCGAGGCCGTCGTCACCGGTGTTCCGTACGAACGTGTTGGTGACGGTGGAGTTGGTGACGCCCATGTGGAAGTTCACGCCGTCCGCGGTCTGATCGAGGATGCGGCTGTTCTTGACCGTGAAGTTGTTCATCGGCCCGTCCATCCAGGCCCCGCACTTGGTGTGCTGCATCCACACGTTGTCGACCGTGGAGTCGGACAGCGCACCGCCGATGGCGTTGACCTGGTCGTTGTCCACGCGTTCGCGGATGTCGCCGATGATGGCGAAGTCCTTGAGCGTGACGTTCTTGCTGCCGCCCTGGCCGGCGTACTTGCCGTAGACGCCGACGGCCTTCGACCGGTCCACCGGGTCGCGGCCGGTGAGGACGCTGTACCAGGGGCCCGCCCCGGCCAGTGTCACCTGGTCGACGACGATGTGATCGCGGACCTGGAAGGTGCCCTGCGGGATGTACACGGTCCTGCCCTGTGCCTTGCCCGCGTCGACGGCCGCCTGGATCTTCGCGGTGGAATCCGACGCGCCGGTCGGATCCGCGCCGAAGTCGCCGACGACGTCGAGGGCTCCGGACGGTTTGGCGATCGGGGCACCCACCTGCTCGAAGTCGGCGAGGTCGATGGTGAACGAGGGTGACTCGCCCGTGGAGGAGACCTGGAGGCGCACCTTGCTGCCGGCCGGCAGCGTGGAGCCGAACATGGTGCGGGTCTCGTCGTAGAAGTGATGCGGGTTGGTGTCGCCGGGGTTGTTGTTGAACGGGTAACCGCCGTAGTACCAGCCGTACTTGGAGGTCACCGGGACACTCTTGAGCCGGTTGCCGTCGACCCTGAGATCGATGCTCGCGTCGCGGCCGCTGCCCACGGCGTTGTCGGGCAGCGAGTACCGGAACGACATCGCGTTGGCCGGCGCGGTCAGCGTGAACTCGACGTACTCGCCCGTCGCGTCCAGCGTCACGGCCTGGCGTCCGGACGCCTCGGAGGGGAGATGGCCGTAGAGCCGGTCCGGGCCGATGAGGGTGCCGTTCGTGGTGGCGTACTCGGCTTCCTGTTCCTTGAACGGAACGGCCGCGCCCCGGCCGGAGATCCCGACGGGGGAAGGGGCGGGTACCCCTGCGGCGGCCGCGTGGGGGGCCAGGGCCACCGCGACGACGGTGCCGGCCGCGGCGAGTGCCAGCGACACGGCCACCGCCGTGCCGCGTCGCAGGGGTCTGCCTTGGGGAGAGGGAGTCACAGGCGTGCGTCCTTAGGGCTCGTGGGGTGAGCGGACGCAAGAAGGCTAGGAGTGAGGGCAAGATAAGTCTATGAACGTGCGCAAGATTGATACAGGAGATCGCAATTAATCGACTACTGTGCGATGCCGGGGACTCCGTGTATCGCGGGCATATCGAAAACCGCATACGTCACCGCAACCGGCCTTCCCCTTCACTTGGACCATGAGCCACGACGCACCCTTGTCAGCACCGCCCCGCCGCACCCGCGGGATCGTGCTCGTCAGCCTGGCGGTCCTCGCCCTGGCGAGCGCCCTGTTCGTCATACGGGGGCCGCTCATGATGTCCGCCCCGAGATGTATGGCCGGGCGCTGGCACGGCTGCTACGACACGTTCAACGGTGTGGTGCTCATGACGCTGGTCGCGCTGCCGGTGGCCGTGCTGGTGGTGTGGGCACTCGCGTACCGGCGGCAGACCGCCGGCCTCGGTTCGGCACGGGCCTGGCGCACGTCGCTGGCCGAGGTGGGCATGGTCCACGGGACGGTGCCGTTCCTGTGGCTGACCATGATGCCGGGCCTCGCGCCGGGCGTCGCTCCCCGCCGGGTGAGCCTGGTGCCGCTGCGGGACCTGGTCGCGATGGGGACGCTCGGGATCATCGGCAACCTGCTGGTCTTCGCGGCGCTGGGATTCTTCGCCCCCATGCGGTTCGCGGCGCTGGCGTCCGTGCCGCGGATCCTGGCACTCGGGGCGGGCTGCTCGGTCCTGGTCGAGGTCGCCCAGTACGTCCTGTGGCTGGACCGGGTGTCCTCCGTGGACGACGTCCTGGTCAACGCCACCGGCGCCGTGCTGGCCGGGCTCGCCTCGCGCCGCTGGTGGCGCACCCCGGCGGAGGCGCCGTCGGACCGGCCTCGCCCCGTGCCGGCGCCGGTGGGCTGAACCGTGGGTCCGGTACGCACCCGTTATCGCGATACGTCGGCGACCCGGCGTAGTGCTTAGGCTTCGGACATGCGTGTACTGATCGTGGAGGACGAGCCCTACCTGGCCGAGGCCGTCCGTGACGGTCTGCGGCTGGAGGCGATCGCCGCCGACATCGCCGCCGACGGCGATTCCGCCCTGGAACTGCTCGGCGTCAACTCCTACGATCTCGCGGTCCTCGACCGTGACATCCCCGGCCCCTCCGGCGACGAGGTCGCCCGGCGTATCGTCGCCTCCGGCAGCGGCATCCCGATCCTCATGCTCACCGCCGCCGACCGGATCGAGGACAAGGCTTCCGGGTTCGGACTCGGCGCCGACGACTACCTCACCAAACCGTTCGAGCTGCGGGAACTCGTGATGCGACTGAGGGCGCTCGACCGCAGGCGCGCGTACGCCCGGCCGCCGGTCCGCGAGATCGCGGGCCTGCGGCTGGACCCCTTCCGCCGGGAGGTCTTCCGCGACGGACGCCATGTCGCGCTCACCCGGAAGCAGTTCGCCGTGCTGGAAGTCCTCGTCGCCGCCGAGGGCGGTGTCATCAGCGCCGAAGAGCTGTTGCGGCGGGCCTGGGACGAGAACGCCAACCCTTTCACCAACGCCGTCCGCATCACCGTGTCCGCCCTGCGCAAACGGCTCGGCGAACCATGGATCATCGCCACCGTGCCCGGCGTCGGCTACCGGATCGACACCGCGACGGACGCCATCACGGACACGGACGCCATCACGGACACGGACACAGGGGCGGACGCCACCCACCCCGGCGGCACTCATGGATAGACGCCCAGGGCACAGTGCCCGGCTGAAACTCACCCTCAGCTACGCCGGATTCCTCTTCGTCGCCGGCACGCTCCTGCTGGTCGTCATGTGGGTGTTCGTGCTGCGCTGGCTTCCGACGAACGACCCCCGGCTCATCCAGGAGACGTACGGCGCCGTGATCATCGTCGGGCCCAGCCGCTCCGACCTCCTGCGTGGCTTCGCCCCCGCCGCGGCGGTCTCACTGTGCTTCCTGCTGGTGTTCGGCCTCCTCGGGGGGTGGATCCTCGCCGGCCGGATGCTCTCACCTCTCTCACGGATCACGGACGCGGTACGGACGGCCGGGAGCGGGTCGCTGTCGCACCGGATCCGTATGAAGGGCCGTCAGGACGAGTTCCGCGAACTCTCCGACGCCTTCGACTCGATGCTCGAACAACTCGAGTCCCAGGTCGCCGAGCAGCAGCGGTTCGCCGCGAACGCCTCCCACGAACTGCGCACCCCGCTGGCGATCTCACGGACACTCCTGGACGTCGCCCGCAAGGACCCCACGCAGGACCGGGAGGAACTCATCGAACGTCTGCACGCCGTCAACACGCGGGCGATCGATCTCACCGAAGCCCTCCTGCTGCTCAGCCGCAGCGACCGCGGAAACCTTCCCCGCGAGAGCGTCGACCTCTCCCTCATCGCCGAGGAAGCCGCCGAAACGCTGCTCCCCTTCGCCGAAGAGCGCCGGATCACGCTCGACGTCACCGGCGGGACGGCCCGGACCAGCGGCTCGGCGGAACTCCTGCTGCGGATGGCGACGAACCTCGTCCAGAACGCCGTCGTCCACAACCTCCCCGATGGCGGCACCGTGACGGTCCACACCGGGACGGAGGGCCGCGCGAGCGTGCTGCGGGTCGAGAACACCGGCCGCCGGCTTCCGCCGGAACTGGTGCCGACCCTCACCGAACCGTTCCGGCGCGGAACGGACCGCGTACGCACCGACGGGCACGCGGGCGTCGGCCTCGGCCTGGCCATCGTGGCCGGCATCGTCCGCGCCCACGACGGGACCCTCGAACTCGTCCCCCGCCCCGACGGCGGTCTCCTGGTCACGGTCCGGCTGCCCGGCACACCGTAGGCGGCGTCCCCGGGCGGGGCCGCACCGCCGTGTGACGCCGTTCAGCCGGCGGTTCCGTAGGCGGCCATGAACATGTCCACGAGTCCGTCGACCGCGTCCGCGTCGATCGGGCGGGTGGACATCAGGCTGCGGTAGTACAGGGCACCGCACAACACCTCGGCGGCGAACTCCAGGTTCACGTCCGCGGTCAGTTCACCGGCACGCTGGGCGCGTGTGATCCGGTCGAGGGTGCTCTGCTCGACGGTGGCCAGGAAGCGTTCGTGCAGTGTCGCCCGGAGCGCGGGATCCCCTTGTGCCTCGGCGATGACCGCGCGGTAGACGGGGCCGATCGGCGGGCTGGAGAGGGCCGCGCCGGAACGGAGGAACTGCTCGCGCAGATCCTCGCGGACGCTCCCCGTGTCGCGGTAGTCCAGGTCGCTGGTCCACACGCGGCTGAGCGCGTCGAGCAGCAGCGCAGCCTTGGAGGGCCAGCGCCGGTAGATCGTGTGCTTTCCGACTCCGGCCCGGCGGCCGACGGCCTCGATGCTCAGGCCCGCGTACCCGACCTCCGCGGCCAGATCGAGGGTCGCCTGCAACAGCTCCTCGGTGCGCTCGGCACCTCGACGCCGAGGCGCGGCGGGCGGTTCGGTCATGAGTCCATGTTATCGGCACGTGCCGTGCCGTTGACAATGCCGGGTCCGCGCGGAATATTCGGGCGCCATCGGCACGGTGCGTGTCGATGGCGGACGGGTGGCGTGCCGTCATCCGCGTGCCCGAGCGCGGGGACAACGGGATCCTCGAGGGGGAGTTCTGTCATGAGCAGCAAGGAAAGCGGTCGGCACGAGGGGTTCACGGCCGAAGAGCGGGCCGCGATGAAGGACCATGCCAAGGAACTGAAGAAGGAGGCCCGCCGCGGTTCGCGCGCGGACAAGGCGGCCGAGGCGGAGCGGGACGTCCTCGCGAAGATCGCCGAGATGGGGGAGTCCGACCGGATCATGGCCGAGCGCGTCCACGCCGTCGTCACGGCCTGCGCCCCGGTCCTCGCGCCGAAGCTCTGGTACGGCATGCCCGCCTACGCGCTGGACGGCAAGGTCGTGTGTTTCTTCCAGAGCGCGGAGAAGTTCAAGGCGCGGTACGCGACGCTCGGGTTCAGTGACCGGGCGAACCTGGACGAGGGCACGATGTGGGCCACCGCGTTCGCTCTGACCGGGCTCACGGCCGAGGTCGAGGCGAAGATCGGCGCGCTCGTGAAGCAGGCGGTGAGCTGAGGCACCGTTCGACGGAGCCCGGACGGAGCCCGGGACGCGTGTGCCTCGCCCGGACGGACCGGGCGAGGCGCACGAGGCCGGCAGGGCATCCGGGGCGCGAGTGATCCAGGGCGGTCGAGCCCGGCCTCAGCGGCCCTTGCGTACCCGGGCAGCCGCGCGGGCCTCCGCGGCCTTGCGGGCGTCCGCGGTCTTGCGCGACTCCTTGGCGGGGCGCCCGGGACGCGTGCCGATGCCCCGGAAGGGCGCGTTGCCGGTGCTCGGCCCGGTGGGCGGGCGTTTGGCCCCGGTGATGGCGGTGAGCGACGCCTCGCCCGAACGCACCTGGGTGACGGTCGGCCGGATGCCGGCGTCGGACATCAGACGGTTCACGTCGCGCCGCTGGCCGGCGGTGACCAGGGTGACCACCTTCCCGGACTCCCCGGCGCGCGCGGTGCGGCCGCCACGGTGCAGGTAGTCCTTGGCGTCCGCGGGCGGGTCGACGTTGACGACGAGGTCGAGCGCGTCGATGTGGATGCCCCGGGCGGCGACGTTGGTGGCCACCAGCACGTTGATCTCACCGTTCTTGAACTGGGCGAGCGTGTGCGTGCGCTGCGGCTGCGACTTCCCGCTGTGCAGGGCGGAGGCACGGATGCCACTGGCCCGCAGATGACGGGTGAACTGGTCCACGCCCGCCTTGGTGTCCAGGAACATCAGCACCCGGCCGTCCCGGGCGGCGATCTCGGTCGCCGTCGCGTACTTGTCGGCGCCGTGGATGTTCAGCACGTGGTGTTCCATCGTGGTGACCGAGCCCGCCACCCGGTCGACCGAGGCGAGAACCGGGTCGTGGAGGTAGTTCTGTACGAGCTCATCGACGTTGCGGTCGAGCGTGGCCGAGAACAGCAGCCGCTGACCGTCGGCGCGCACCTGATCCATGAGGTCCGAGACCTGCGGCAGGAAGCCCAGGTCGCACATCTGGTCCGCCTCGTCCAGCACCGTGATCCGCACCTGGTTCAGGAGACAGTCCCGGCGTGACACCAGGTCGGTCAGCCGCCCCGGCGTCGCGATGAGCACCTCGACGCCGCTCCGCAGCTGAGCCTGCTGCCGGTTGATCGACAGCCCGCCCACCACCGTCCCCAGTCGTACGTCCAGGGTCCGCGCGTACGGTTCCAGCGCGTCGCTCACCTGCTGCGCGAGCTCCCGGGTCGGCACCAGGACCAGCGCCAGCGGCCGCTTCGCCTCCGCGCGGCGGCCCGCGGTCCGGGCGAGCAGGGCCAGTCCGAAGGCCAGCGTCTTGCCGGAGCCGGTCCGCGCCCGGCCGAGGACGTCGCGTCCGGCCAGCGCGTTCGGCAGCGTCGCGGCCTGGATCGGGAAGGGCTCCGTCACTCCGAGCCCGGTCATCCTGGCCACCAGTGCCGCCGGCAGGCCGAGGGCGTCGAACGACGCGGCGGGAGGCAGGCCTGTGGAGCCGGACGGTGGTGCCGTGACGTCGTCCTGCGGCGCCGGCTGCCGCTCGCCGGCGTCGGAGAGTCCAGGGGCCGGCGGCTTCGCGTTCATGGGGAACCTTCCTCAGTCTGACGCCCGGAACGCCCCGGGGCCCGTGCCACTCGGCACGGGCCCCGGCGACTTCGAAGCGTGTTCCCCATTTTACCAGCGGGCCGCAGGGCGCCGGCCGGGCCGGTGACAGGCGACGGGTGAGGGGTGGGGGTGAGGGGCGACGGGTGACAGGTGTCAGATGACCGGGGTCCTGGTCACACGGTCCTCGGTGTCCTCGCGGCGGCCCGGTCGTCCGCGGAATCCCTCCGCCCTTCGATGTGACCTTCTTCCCTCTTCCTTGCCATCGGCGTCCCGGTGTGGGAAGCATCTGCGCAACGAGTCTCCGAAGAACTGTTATTCGAGGTTCCGCGGGCGGTCTCCCAGGCAACGGCAGCATCGTTCGGAGTCGAGGACAGGAAAGCTTTCATGAGGAGACAGCACGCGGTGGAGCCGGCGGCACTGGTGACTGCCGCCCGGGCAGGCGACTTGGCGGCTCAGGACGCCCTGGTCAGCGCCTATCTCCCCTTGGTCTACAACATCGTCGGGCGCGCGCTGAACGGCTCCGTCGACGTCGACGACGTCGTGCAGAACACCATGCTCCGGGCCCTCGACGGCCTGGACGGCCTGCGTACGCCGGAGAGCTTCCGCTCCTGGCTCGTGGCGATCGCGATGAACCAGGTCCGGGCGCACTGGCGGGACCGGCAGCTCGCCCCGGACGGTGTGGAGGAGGCGGAGGAACTCGCCGACCCCGGCGCCGACTTCGTGGACCTGACCCTGATGCGGCTCCAGCTCTCCGGCCAGCGGCGGGAGACCGCGCTGGCGACCCGCTGGCTCGAACCCGACGACCGGGGCGTGCTCTCGCTGTGGTGGCTGGAATGCGCCGGTGAGGTGACCCGGGCCGAGGTGGCCGAGGCGCTGGAGGTGTCGCCTCAGCACGCGGCGGTCCAAGTACAGCGTATGAAGGCGCAGTTGGAAACCGCTCGTGTGGTGGTACGGGCCCTCGGCGCCCGCCCGCCGTGCGAGGAGCTGCGGGGTGTCCTCGCCTCCTGGGACGGCCGGCCCTCGGCATTGTGGCGCAAGCGCATCGCCCGGCACGCCCGCGACTGTGTCCGCTGCTCCGGCCTGTGGAGCGGACTGATGCCCGCGGAGGGACTGCTGGCCGGTCTGGCGCTGATCGCCGTGTCGCCGGGGCTGACGGCCGCGCTGTACGACGCTTTTGGCGGGATGGCCGCCACGGGCTCGGCGTCACAGGCCCCGGCCGCCGCGGGGCACGGGGAAGCGGGCTCGTCGGGGGCCGCCGGGCACCGGGCTTCCGGCGGAAGAACGGCCTCGCGCGGTGAGGCTCGCCGGCGCCGACGCGTACGGCGCCGGGCGCTGGGCGGCGCCCTCGTGGCGGTCTGCGTGGCGGGCGGCGGTTTCTGGTACGTGGAGACAGGGCCCGGAGCACGAACCGACGAGGCGGCCCCCTCGCGGACCGCGGGCGACCCCGTCAGGGACCTCTCCGCGCCGGACGCCTCCGCCTCGCCGTCGGCAAGCGCCACGGCATCGGCATCGGCCTCGCCGTCGGCGTCCGCGTCGAAGAAGGCGAAGGCGAAGGCCTCCCGGACACCCCGCCCCGCCGAGCCGAGCAAGTCGGCCGCCTCCTCCTCGGCCGCGCCGACCCGGAGGGCGTCCGGCGTGGCGCAGGCGCAGTCGGCGCCGACGGCCACCGTGGCCCAGGTGGTCGCGCTGGTGAACAAGGAGCGGGCGGCCGCCGGCTGCGGACCGCTCACCGAGGACCCGCAGCTGGAGGACGCGGCCCAGGTCCACTCCGAGGACATGGCCGCACGCGACTTCTTCGAACACACCAACCCCGACGGCGCCGACCCCGGTGAGCGCATCACCGCCGCGGGCTACCGCTGGTCCACGTACGGCGAGAACATAGCCGCGGGTCAGCAGACCCCTTCGGCGGTGATGGACTCGTGGATGAACAGCCCGGGACACCGCGCGAACATTCTCAACTGTTCGTTCAAGAACATCGGGGTGGGCGTGCACAAGGGGTCGGGCGGTCCCTGGTGGACACAGGACTTCGGGGCGAAGCTGTGACGGCCGGAGCTCCTTCCCGGGCGGGAGGCTCCCCGGGCGTGGCCCTGCCTGACCCGCCTCGGGACCGAACGCGCCTCAGGTGACGTGCCAGCCGGGTTCGAGGCGGTCGAGGAGCGCGCGGAAGGCCGCGTCCGCCGGCTCCCGGCCGCCCTCGGCCTGGGCGGCGACGACCAGGCCGAAGGTCGCGTCGACCAGCAGGGCGGCCTCCGTCCGGGCTCGGGCCCGCGGCATGCCGAGGTCCTGGAAGACGGCGGTGAACAGCTCCGTCCACTCGGTCAGCACGTCACTCAGGACGGGCCCGTACCGGTCGGGGTCGATCAGGCTGGCGGTCATGATCTCGAGGTAGAGGGGGAGGGCGGGGCGCAGGTCGGGGGCGTCGAACCGCCGCCAGATCTCCTCCATGAAACGGCGGAGGCCCGCCGGGTCCCGCGGGGACTCCTCGGAGGCGAGCATCTCCCTGGCCCGCAGGAGCGGTCGCCTCTCGTCCAGGGCGAGCGCCTCGGCGACCATGCCCTCCTTGGTCCCGAAGTAGTACAGGAGCATGCGGTCGCTGGTGCCCAGGGCTCGGGCGAGCGGGCGCAGGGAGAGTCCGGCGAGGCCGTTGCGCACCAGGTACGCGCGGACCCGGTCGGTCAGCTCGCGTCGTTTGGCCTGGTCGGAGGGTCGTGGCATGAGGGCTCCCGGCGGCCGCGGTGTCTCTGCGTGCTCGTGTGACACCAGACACATTCCATATGTTCCGGTCAGTACTCTTGGAAAGGATTTTTACCGTAGCGAGCGCTACATGCATATTTGTTATCGTGACGGGCGTTACGTGAACGCGTGACCTGACAATGTCCGGACCGGTCGTCGACGGGTCCGTGCCGCTCGGGCGGTGTGGTCGCCGGCAGTGCAGAAGGGACTGATTCCCATGGCCCCTGGGGCCATCGACCTCCTGGCGACACCTCGCCGGGGGCGCTTCGCCCGGCTCTACCGCCGGCCCGAGGGATCGGAGCGCGAGGACGCCACGACACGTGATCAGCAGAAGGAGGCATCCGCGGAAGCCGCACCCACCTCGTGGCTGGCCCGGAACCGGGCCCTTTGGTCGCGTGCGCTGCAACCCATCCGTCCGTTCGACGCGCCCCGCGCCCGGGTCACCCCCTGGGAGGCCTCCTGGCCCCTGTCGCGGGAACTGACCTCGGCCCGTCGGGCCCGCCGTCTGGTGACGGCACAACTGGACGAGTGGAATCTGGAGGACGTGGCCGACACCGCGGAGCTCCTGGTCAGCGAGCTGGTCACCAACGCTCTGTGCCATACGCGCGGCCCCCTGCGGCTCAACCTGTGCCTGCGCGGCGACCGCCTGCTGTGCGAGGTCGAGGACACGGAGCCCGAATGTCCCGTACGGCGCGAGGTCGACGCCGACGCGGAGGGCGGTCGCGGTACCGAACTGCTCGACCTGCTCGCCGAGAGCTGGGGCAGCACCTGCACACCCACCGGCAAGACCATGTGGTTCGAAGTACCCGCACAGACCCCGTCGTAGCACCTGCCGAGCCCTCGGCGGCGATCGCGCCCGCCCTGTCGGCCAGGCGGCGGGCAGCGACCGTCCGGCCCCGGTGTTCCCGCTTCCGGGGAAGGGCGCTGAAAGCCGGCCGGCCGCACCGGCCGGACCGCTCAGGCGACGGTGATCACCTGAGTGGCCAGGAAGCCGAGGAGCGCGGCGTTGAACCGTCCGGGCTGTTCCGCGCCGGGAAGGTGGCCGGCGCCCTCGATGACGGTCAGGAGCGCGTGCGGGACGAGAGCGCGGATGGCCTCGGCGTCGGCGACCGGGGTGTAGACGTCGTCGGCGCCGACGACGATCAGTACGGGGGACTGCACGGCCGCGAGCGTGTCCCGGTAGTCGGGGCGCTCGGCCCGGCCGCGCAGGGCCGCCGCGGCACCGCGGGGATCGGTGGCGCGCATCATGCCCAGGACGTGCTCGGCGACGTGGGGCAGCGCGGTGACGTTGTAGTCGGCGAGCATCTTGCCGATGACCTCGTCCGCGTAGCCGTTCATCCCCTCCGTCAGGAGGCGGTCGGCCAGCCGATTGCGGAAGGCCTTGCCCTCGTCCGTCTCGGCCGGGGCGGAGGTGTCCGACAGGACGAGCGCGCGGACGCGGTGGGTGTGGACGCGCTGCATTTCCAGGGCGATCTGCCCGCCCATCGAGACACCGCCCACGACCGCCCGGTCGATGTCCAGGTGGTCCAGGAGCGCGGCGAGGTCGTCGGCGAAGTCGGAGAGATACACGGGGCCGGTCTCCACCCCGCTGGCGCCGTAGCCGCGCAGATCCGGGGTGATGACCCGGTGCCCGGCCGCGACGAGCGCCTCGGCCTGAGGGGCCCACAGGGTCCGGTCGAAGGGGTGCCCGTGGATCAGCAGGACGGGCAGCCCGGCCGGGGAGCCGGTGTCGTCGTAGTGGATCGTCGTACCGCGCAAGGCTATGGAGGTCATGCCAGGCACCCTAGGGCCTGTCCGGCCACAAGATCATCGCGATGGCCGAAGCGGGTCACCGCCTGTCACCGTGCTTACCGGGTACGGATGTTGCTCTCGCCCGGCACGTCCGGGCGCCTGCCGGGTACGGATGCCGCTCTCGCTCCGCGTGGCCGGGCGTGTCCCGTGCCGAAGCCGTTCGGCACGGACGCCGATGGCCCGGCACGAGCGCGAGGTCGATCGCGTCGGCCGGGCCATCGAGATGCACGGGGAGGGGGTTACTCCGCCTCGTGCCGGGCTCCGTAGGGGGCACCGGCGTCCGTGCCGCCGTACTGGGCGTGCTCCTCGGCGGGCCACTGGGGCGGTGCCGACGACCAGTGACCGGCCTGCGGGGCGCTGTGGGCCATCGGCGCCGGAGCGTCCGCCATGCCCGACACCTGCACCGGCATGGCCTTTCCTTGTGCGACGACCTTGGAGCGCTTCTTGGCCGGCTTGTCCCGACCGTCGTCGCCGAGGATCAGGACCGGGTCGAACATGACGACGGCCGTGGCGAGGATGAGGAAGATGATCGGGCCCAGGAGCATCGGCAGCAGGAGCGAGGAGCCCTCCTGGCCGCTGATGGTCGGGGCCGTATCGATGCTGTTGTGGAGATGGACGTTCACGGCGGCCATGCCCGTGTAGTGCATGCCGGTGACGGCCAGGCCCATGACGAGGCTGGCGCCGAGCGTGCGGACGAAGCCCTGTACGGAGACGGCGGCCCACAGCGCGGCGATCGCCGCCACGAGGGCGATGATCACGGACAGGGTCACGGTGAACGCGTTGTAGCTGAGCTCTCCGTTGAGCTGCATCGCGAACATGCCGAGGTAGTGCATGGTCGCGACGCCGAGACCGGTGATGGAGCCGCCCACGGTGAGGGCCGCCCGTGTGGCACCGCGATGCCCGACGATGAAGACGCCCGCGGAGACCACCACGATCGCCACGGCGAGACTGAGCAGGGTCAGCGGGACGTCGTAGGTGACGGGCGTCTCCGCCACGGAGAAGCCCGTCATGGCGATGAAGTGCATCGTCCAGATGCCGCAGCCAAGGGCGCTGGCCCCGAGGGCGAGCCAGCCGAGCCTCCAGCCGGGCTCGTGGTGCACCGTGCGCACCACACAGCGCAGCCCCAACGCCGAGCCCACACAGGCCATGACGTAGGCGGCCACCGGTGTGATCAGCCCGTAGCTGAAGCCGTCGATCGTGCCGTTCATCCGCTCCCTAACTAACTCTGTACCGCTGACATGCGAAGGACATTGAGCCCTTTTTCCGGTAGCGATAGCAAATTCTTGAGCCGATGCTGATTGAAACTTGCAGGATCGTTATCGATCTCCCGCGTTCACTCGCACACGCGGGCCCCGAGGTGCCCGGACCTTTGTCACGTCCCAGGTGCCCGGCCGGGAATTTCGACCGGCCCTTTCGGCCTTGTGCAGTGCGATGCCGTGTCGTTGTGAGGCGGGGCGGACGGACCGCCGACGGCGCGTGAGAGCGCGCCTGTGCGGGTCCGACGAGGACTAGGAAGAAGGGGTGCGTGCGATGAGCCGGAACGAGGAGAAGGCGCTGCTGGCCGGTGGCTGTTTCTGGGGCGTGCAGGATCTGATCAGGACGTTCCCGGGTGTTCTGGACACGCGGGTGGGATACAGCGGCGGCGACGTGGCCAATGCGACGTATCGCAACCATGGAACGCATGCCGAGGCGATCGAGATCACCTTCGATCCCACGAAGACCGACTACCGGACGATCCTGGAGTACTTCTTCCAGATCCACGACCCGTCGACGAAGAACCGGCAGGGCAACGACATCGGTCTCAGCTACCGGTCCGCCATCTTCTACGTCGACGACGAGCAGAAGCGGGTCGCCGAGGAGACCATCGCGGATGTCGACGCTTCCGGGCTGTGGCCGGGGAAGGTCGTGACCGAGGTCGCGCCGGCCGGTCCGTTCTGGGAGGCGGAGCCGGAGCACCAGGACTACCTCCAGCGCTACCCCGACGGCTACACCTGCCACTTCGTCCGTCCGAACTGGCGGCTGCCGAGGCGCGCGGAATCCTGAGCGGTGCCTGACGGCCCGCGCGGTCCCGAGCGGGGCCTGTGACGGCCCGCGCGGCCGGCGCGGGCCCCGGGCCGGTGTCACGAGGCCGCGGGCGGTTCGACGCTTAGGGCGGTCCCGACGAGGCCGCGCGGGCCGCCTGCGGTCGCACGGGGGTGCCTGGGCCGCGGGCCGGTGTCCTGGGCGGGTCCGTTGCGGATGCGATCTTGCGGTGGTGCCGGTCGCGACGGCTGCCCCGGGCCCGCGTCGGCGCGCTGTCGTCCGACGTCGACATCGATCCGGCGCCGCTCGGCGTGGCGGTGTCCGCGCCGCTCTGGACGCGGGTGGCCCCCTCGCACCCGGACACGGTGGCGACAGCCCCGGCCGGACCTGCCGAGCTCGCGGTGGCCGCGGCGACGACCGGTCCGGCGACCTCGCCGCTCACGCGCTGTGCCGCGACGTGGAGGCCCTGTGTCATTGCCTGACGGCGGGTGGCCCGGGGGCACCGTCACACGGATCGGGACGGCGCCCGTGTCGCGTACGAACAAGGCGGCCGCGAAGCTCCGCGCGGGCTGAACGCGAACCGCCCGGCGGTGCGGGCCGGCCCCGAACCGCCCCTGCCGTTCAGACGTATTCGTTGCGTTTGAGCTCGATCACCCAGGCGCGGCGTTCGCAGATCTTCCCGTCGCGCATGCGGAACACCTCGGCCATCGACATGCGCATCGGCTCTCCCGTTTCCCGCATCACCGTTCCGGTGAGCTCGGCCATGACCACGTCGTCCTCCTCGACCATGCGCACGACCTCCAGCCGGGGAGGCGGGACGAAGCCGGGACCCTCGATCGCGGCGTCGTACGCCTCCTTGCCGGTCAGATGGAAACCGCCGAAAACCGTCCACTCGATGTCATCGGTGAGGCAGCTCAGAATCTGTTCGTGATCGTTCTTCCGGAAACCGTTCAAGTAGGCCTCGACGGTCCGCTTGTTCTCGGACATGACTCCTGCTTTCCATCGCGAGGAAGGGCGAAAGACGGCCGTACCGCTCCGGAGGCGCTGATCCGGACCGTGAACCGTCGAGGCACCTCCATAGCGCCCACGTGAGCGGGAGGCAAGCTGGGCTCACTCGATGGTGTGGTGCCGTACGGCAGATAGAGTTGCGGCCCTCGAAAGGCGTAGTGTCATATGCCTGTTGCCCAGGGCAGGCGGGCAACTTGCAGGCGGGGGCCAGGGGAGAGGACGGCATCACGAGATGACGAGCACCGACTGGAGTGATCGAGGATTGTGCCGTACGGCCGATCCTGACGACCTGTTCGTCGAGGGGGCGGCGCAGAACCGGGCCAAAATGCTGTGCATCGGCTGCCCCGTGCTCACCGAATGCCTCGCCTATGCGCTGGACCAGCGCATCGAGCACGGCGTCTGGGGCGGCATGACCGAGCGGGAGCGTCGTGCCCTGTTGCGCCGCCGGCCTACGGTCACTTCCTGGCTGAATCTCCTGGAAACGGCCCGAGTGGAGCACGAACGCTCGCAGGACACCACGGCTGTCGCACAGACGGCGAGCTGATCACGGCCTTACCCTCGGGCGCATGTATCGGTTCCGAGGGCGCGCCCGGCGCCCCGCTCGTCACGGGGGAGCGGGGTCCGCCGGGCGCCGGGTCGTGCCCGTGGGCGTGACCGGCGCCGATGTCGTGCTCGTCGGCCAATTCTCCGCCAAGGAGAAGAACTTCGTCGCGCTCATGGATGCCGCGGCGGCGGAACTGACGGCGCGCGGTGCCCGGGTCGTCGGGCGGATCACGCAACGGCGTGGTGTCTCGGACGGCGGGGTCCGGAAGATGAACCTGCCGTATTCCTCGCGCACGCTGCTGAGTTCCGGGAAAGTCCGTGAAGTCGCCGCGCTCTGTGAAGAAACCGATGCCGACCTGGTCGTCTTCGTCACTTCTCTGACAGATCGACAGCAAAACGTGCTGACAGGGATATTCGACCGCCCCGCGACGAGGCTCACCGAGATCATCGACGTCCGCTGAGCGGGAATTGCTTATGCCGTTTCGGTTCACCGTTCGTATGGCAGCCGGCTGCGGACGGTGAGCGAACTCGTAGAGGCGCGGCGAAGTCCCGAACGGCCCACCCGCCGGAATCCACTGGCTCCGGGCCGGAGACATCCGTGGCATCTGATCATGATCGAGGGCGCGGGGGCCATGGACGACGAGCGCGACGCGGGGCCGGAGAGGCGACTCGCCTGGCGCGCCGCGTCTGTTGGGCTCGCGGTGTTCGCGCTTCTCCGCCCCGAACGGGAAGCGCTGAACCACCCTCGCGCCTGGGATGCCTGACCCGAACCGGAACGCGGGACCAAGAGGGCCTCGCTGCGAAGCCGACACGGGATCCTGTCCCGCTGTTCCTCCCGTCCTGCGTGCCCTCGCAGCCTCTCGTCCCGCGCGCCCTCGCAGCCCCTGTGCCGCGATCCTGGCCGTCTCCCACGCCGCGATCCTCACCCGCACACGCCGCGATCGTCACCTTTCGCTTGGCCCGCACAAAATGAGGCCGGAAACACCGCAACGAGGCAGACCGCTGAAAAGGGCCAAATATTCAAAGGCCGTCACGCGTGCATTTTTTCCGGCCACTCGGATCGGTTGAATCAAGCCAGTTGTGTGACCTGACATTGTGCGCGGCGGTGTGAACTGTCACCGTCGTGCGCGGAATGACAGCCCGATCATGACTTTCGAGAACCTCAACTCCGGTGCCGTGCAGGGATGTTGGTCCACAAGTGTGCCGACCCGGCCAAAGTGCCATTTCTCCTCCCTTTACCGGCTGCAGGCCCCGAGGTGGGTGTCTGCCGGGCGGGCGACCCCTTCCATGAACGACACATCACGACAGTGTGCGGTTTCGGCTCGGACGATCTCCGACGGCCATCCGCGTATCCGGCGAAGGAGAAGTTTCGCAGCCATGAAGACGAGTCCATTGCGTGCACCCGACGGCAGAACATCCATCCGGCACCGGGGCGCCACGAGCGCGAGACCTGGCTGGCGAGTCAGGACCGTCGTGTTCGCCGCCACCACGGCGCTCCTCTCGGCCGGCACCCTGCTCGGCGCCGGTCCGGCCTCGGCGGCACCCGCGGCGATCAAGCTGACTTCCTCGTCCTGCCCCGGCGTGATCCAGAAGGGCCAGGCGAGCGGCTGCGTCACGGAGTTGCAGAACCTGCTCAACGCCCACGGGGCCGGGCTGCTGGTGGACGGCATCTTCGGGGCCAACACCCTCTACGCGGTGCGCGAGTACCAGGCCTCCACCGCGATCGCCGTGGACGGACAGGTCGGCCCCCAGACCAAGTCCAAGCTGTACGCGACCGGTGGCTCGTCCCCGGCACCGATCAATCTCAGGTCCTCCTCGTGCCCGGCGAACATCGTCCAGGGCGACAAAGGGGGCTGCGTCACCGAACTGCAGCGGTTGCTCCGCCACTTCGGCTACTCGATCGACGTGGACGGCGACTTCGGGCCGGCGACGGCCGGCGCGGTCCGCGGTTTCCAGTCCGCGCACGGTCTTTCCGTCGACGGCCAGGTCGGAACGAACACCAAGCGCGAGCTCTACGACACCGACGAGTCGCCGTCCACCGCGCTGGACCTGAGATCGGGCTCCTGCCCCTCGAACATCGTGGAGGGGCAGAGCGGCGGTTGTGTCGCGACGCTTCAGGCCCTGCTCAACGGCAAGGGGCAACACCTGGACGTGGACGGCGAGTTCGGGCCCCTGACCCTGGCTGCCGTGAAGTCGTACCAGTCCTCGGCGGGTCTCTCCGTCGACGGGGAGGTCGGTCCGAACACCAAGGCCGCTCTGTACGCGAACATCAGCACGGGCGGCGGCAGCGGCGCACCGGCCCCGGTCAACCTGAACTCCGGCTCGTGCCCGGGCAACATCGTGAAGGGCCAGCGCGGCGGCTGTGTGACAGAGTTGCAGAGCCTGCTCAACCACCACGGAGCCGATCTCGCCGTCGACGGCGACTTCGGACCGTTGACCGACAGCGCGGTGCGGGACTTCCAGGCCGAGAAGGGTCTGTCGGTCGACGGGCAGGTCGGTCCGAACACCAAGGCCGCTCTGTACGGTGCTGTCACCCCGCCCTCCTCGCCCCCGTCCGGCGGCGGGTACAGCAAGATCCTCGGTGTGGCCGCCGCCGAGGTGGGGACGGTCGAGGGCAGCGCTCGGGCGAACAGCTACGGATCGGCCGTGGGCCTCTCGCTGTCCACCAGCAACTACGCCTGGTGCGCGACCTTCGTGAGCTGGGTGGCCAAGCAGACCGGGGCCAGTTCCTACCGCAACAGCTACGTCTCGGGCTGGGTCAAGCAGGCGCGGGCCGGCAACTACCACCTCTCGGTCACCACGAACCCGCAGCCGGGCGACATCGTGGCCTTCGACTGGAACGGGGGCGACAACTACACCGGTGGGCAGGAGCACATAGGCATCGTGCGAACGGTGAGCGGCGGGTCCGGTTTCACCACCGTCGAAGGCAACACCGGCAACCCCAACGGCGGGTCGGACGGCGTCTACGTCAAGACGCGCAGCACGAACAGCGGATACGACGTCATGTTCATCCGCGTCCGCTGACCGGCCGACGGGACGAGCCATGAACCACCTTTCCTCACAGGACGGTTCATGGCCGGTTCCGGTGAGGGAGCGCCGTTCGGGAGGCTCCGCATGAATCACCGAGCCGAGCCGAGCCGACGGACCGAGCCGGACCGCCGAGCCGCGCCGGTGAGCGGGGTGCGGTCCAGGCCCGGCGGGCCGCGTCCCGGACCGGGGAGCGAGCCCCTTGCGCCGGTTGTCATGACTGACCGGAACTGTCGCCCGGGGTCGGCTCCCCCGCTAGGCTCAGGTCCGTACCTGTGGTCAGCGGGAAGGGTGAAGCGCCCGTGACGTAGCCGTCGCACCGGTCATGAGCGCCAGGGTCCACCCCGTTCAGAGCACGGCACCGTGATTCGTCCGCGGCGGCGGCATCCGGACTTCCGCAGACCGGGAGCCGCCGACCCGGACATGAGCCCGACTCGCCCCCTCACGCCGGAACCCGGCGACCGGCGTCCCTCCTCGGGCACCGGTGGGCACAGACATCCACGTCCGCGTACCGACACCCCTCACAGAGGTCCGATGCCCACCCTCAGAATTGGCAAGTACCTGACATTAGCGGCAGCAGCCCTCCTGCTGCTGGCCACGGCTCCCGGGGCGATCGCCGCCACCTCGGATCCCGCGGACCGCGCGCGGGTGACCTCCGCCGACGCTCCGGCGGACGCCGAGACGTGGCGAGCGCCGCTCTCCACCCGCGGACGGTACATCGTGGACGCCGACGGCAACCGTTTCCGGCTGAAGTCGGCGAACTGGGACGGCGCGCAGGGCTCCTGGACGGGCAGCGGCAGTGTCGACGACCCGGCCAACCACCACGCGGGCCAGAACTCCTACGGCATCCCCCTCGGCCTGGACCGCGCGTCGCTGCCCCAACTGCTCGACGACTTCCACCGGCTGGGCATCAACAGCATCCGGCTGCCCTTCTCCAACGAGATGATCCACTCGACGACCCCGGTGCCGGACGCGGCCGTCACGGCCAACCCGGAGCTGCGCGGCAGAACACCCCTCCAGGTCTACGACGCCGTGGTCGCCGCCCTCACCCGGAGCGGGTTCGCCGTCATCCTCAACAACCACACCAACACCTCGCGTTGGTGCTGCGGAGTCGACGGCAACGAGCGCTGGAACAGCAGTCAGTCCACCCAGCGGTGGGCGGACGACTGGGTCTTCATGGCCCGCCGTTACGCCGGTGACCCACGCGTGGTGGGCGCCGACCTCTACAACGAAGTACGCCGTGACGTACTGGACGACCCCAACTGGGGCCTGGGTGACGCCCACGACTGGTACGCGGCCGCCCAGCTCGCCGCGGACCGCGTCCTCTCCGAGGCCAACGCCAACCTCCTCGTCGTCATCGAGGGGATCAACTGGACCGGTCTGCCGGTCGACGGACTGCCGCACGGCCGTCCCACCCTCAGCCCCGTACGCAACCTCTCGCACACCCTCGTCGCCTCGCACAAGCTGGTGTACTCGGCCCACTTCTACGGATACACCGGCCCCAACCACAGCGGGGCTACCGGAATCGGCGAAACCCACGACGCCCGCTACCAGGACCTCACCCGCGACCAGCTCTACCAAGTCCTGGGCGACCAGGCCTTCTTCGTCTCCTCCGAAGCGAACCAGCACTTCACCGCCCCTGTGTGGATCAGCGAGTTCGGCATCGGCGCGGGCGAGACCGGCGCGGCAGCCCGGACCTGGTTCGGCAACATCACCGACTACTTCGCCGACCACGACGTCGATTTCGCCTACTGGCCGCTGGTCAGCTGGGAAGGCCACGACGACTGGTCCCTGCTGCGCTACGACACCTCGGGCAACCGGTACGGCGTCCTCGACCGGTCCGACTGGCGCGGCACCGCGTGGAACCGGCTCATGACCGCCCCGACCCGCACCGGGTCCGTCGCCGCGGTCCCCAGCTGGCAGATGCTCGCCACTGATCACGGCGACCATGTGCAGTCGCTTCGGGTGCGCGCGGGAGGCGACTGGAACTCGGGTGCGTCCAAGGCCACGTGCCCCGACGGCGAACGGCTGATCGGACTCGGCCACAGCGGTGTCCGCGCGCTGTGCACCGACGTCTCCACCGGTGACCTCCGCTCCGCGGCCGGCACCCAGACGGTCGTCACCGACGAGCGCCATGTTCCCGCGGGCGGAGACTGGGCCTCCGGGTACACCAAGTTGCAGTGCCCCGCGGGGAACTTCCTCATCGGCTACAGCCGCCGTGGTGGCCGCACCTCCGCCGCCCTGTGCGTTCCGGCCGGCACGTCGCTGGCGGGAACCGGGCGAACCGTGTGGTTCGACCGCTCCGACAACCGGCCCGCCGGCGCGGCCGGAGGGGACTTCGCGAACGGCGACTACAAGGGCCAGTGCGCCGATGACGAGTACGCCGCCGGAATCGCCTACACGACCCGCTTCGGCGCCGCCCAGGGCCCGGCCGCACTGCTCTGCCGCAAACTGAACTGATCACGACCCGGCCGCCGTCGACGCGGTGCGCGGACCGGGGCGAACGGCTCCGGAGCCGCGCCGGGCCGTGACGGACGTACGGCGGTCCCGGAACCGCCGGGACCCGACGGACCGAGCCCATACGCACGGGCCGGCCGGGTCCCGGCGATGCCTCCCGTCACGTTTCCGCGAGTCCCCGCGCGCCGCCTCCGCAGGGCGGACCGCACCACGGGAGGGTGTGTGACAGGCCCGACAGTTCATTGGATCAGGTCGGTGTGCGGATGCTCGGGGGAGGCCGGGCGGACGTATAGCTGCATGTTGTCGGTGCTGCCCACTTCCACCTTCGTCGGCTGCGCGGGGGACTGGCCGACGCGATGACCGGCGGCGTAGGCGGCGGCTCGGTCTTCGTACGGCGCCCAGCCGCGTTTCTCACCACCGTCCCATTCGAAGGAGGCGATGGTCAGCAGCGGGGCCATCCGGGCGTCGCAGACAGTGCAGTATCGGCGGTACGGGTCGGTGCGGCCCCACGGAGGCCAGCCGCCGACCTTCCAGCCGGGAGCGTCAGCCAGATTGCCGTTGTAGAACTCCGCCGGACAGTCCGCGTACGAGCTGTCCACGCCGACGCCGGCTGCCTGCCATCTGCTCCAGTCCTCCACCGTCAGCCGCATCTCCGGGCTCAGATCAAGGCTGTTGGGATACTCGGTGATGGCTTCCGGTGCCAACAGACACGGCTCCGGTACATAGCCGTTCCAGTCCGCCTCGGCCGGCGCCGGCGCTCAACCGGCTGCAACGCCCACCGACCCGGCCGCGATGACGACAAGCCTGCCTGTGTGGCAACTGTCGTGCCTCCGGCTCACCCGTCTCGCCTCACGCCGGGTTGAAGGACGACCTCAGAACCGCCGGGCGGACTCCTCCGCGTGGGCCATGCGCCGCAGGCTCAGCAGTACCGGTTCGTAGAGCACCGTCAACGCGACGGCCGCCTCGATCTGTTCGGACGGAGTCGGCTGCTCCTCGACCAGGTCCAGGTCGGTGACCGCCAGTTGCGCCGCCAGCCGTCCGTACGGCAGCAACTGCTCGGTGTCGCACGGGTAGCCGAGCCGGACCAGCGCGGCGACCGAGTCGATGAGCCGCCGGTGGGCGGGGTTGAGCATGTCCACGCCGGGGTCGCAGGACCAGCCCAGCCGCTCCAGCAACGCCTCGACCGAGCGGCAGGCGGTCGCCACCGCCGGATCGTCCTCGGCGGGCTTCTCGGCACAGGGCAGCGCCCGGGTCGCCGCGCCCAGTCGCAGATGGTGGTCCAGCGACTCGTCCTCCGCGGCGGAGATCACCTCGCGCGCGTCGGCCACCGAGACACCGCCGATCTGAATCAGCGCCCGCACGAGGCGAAGCCGCCGCAGGTGGTCCTCCCCGTACTCGGCCTGGGTGGCGGAGATCCGGCGGCCCGGCTGGAGCAGCCCTTCGCGCAGGTAGTACTTGATCGTGGCGGTCGATACACCGCTGCGCTCGCTCAGCTCCGCCAGCCGCATGCTCTTGCACCCTTCATCGGACAGTGGCACTATCTAAGCATGGATCGTGTCACTATCCAACACGAGAACGGGGAATCTCATGGGTAATGCACCGACATCTGGGCGACGGGTCACGGCCGCTGCCGAGGGAGACATGGTCGTTTTCCTCATCGGCATGCGCATCAACCGCTGGCGGGCCGTCCGGCACTGGCTGCCGGCCCTGACGGCGATGCCGCGCATGCTGAAGGAGCTCACGCAGGACAGCGACAGCGGGCTGCTGGGCCACCGGAGTCTGAGTGGCGGTCCGCGCGTGTTCACCGTCGTGCAGTACTGGGAGTCGCGCGAGAAGCTGCTCGCCTATGCCTCCGACCAGGCGGGGGAGCATCGCCCCGCGTGGGCGGCGTTCAACCGCCGTCTGCGGAGCAGCAAGGGCAGCGTGGGGGTCTGGCACGAGACGTACATCGTTCCGGCGGGTTCGTACGAGTCGATCTACGTCGACATGCCGCCGACCGGTCTGGCCGCGGCATGGGGAGTCGAGCCTGTGGAACGGCGCGGGGAGCGGGCGGCGCAGCGGCTGGAGAGTCGGGCGTCCTGAGTGAACCGGTGCCGAGCCGGAAGCCGGAGTCGGAGCCGGCGACAGACATCCGGCGTCAGGTACGAGCGCTGGACCGACACGCGTGGGTCGGTTCTGTCCGAGTCGGTTCCGTCGGGTCAGTCGCGTCCCGGGTGGATCCAGATCCGCAACGGGCCGATCGGTTCGAAGCCGTGGCGCAGGGCGGCGGCCAGGTCGTCGCCCTGCTCGTAGCCGACCACGGGCAGGCCGGGAAACAGTGAGTGAACCGTGTCCAGCAGGTCCGGCCAGGCCGCGTCCGGGCCGCCGTCGTGTGCGAAGACGTTGGAGATTCCGACCACCTGGTCACTGTGGCTCACCACGGCTCCGGAGACCACGCGACCGTCGGCGGAGCGCCCGGCGAGCACGGAGGTGGCCGGGTCGTCGAGAAGCCCGGGGCGGAACAGATCCGCGTCGCCGCTCCCGTCGGCCCAGGCCAGTGCCCAGTCGCGCAACGCCTCCGGGCCTCCTGTCACCTCCCAGGCAGGGTCCAGGAGTCCGGCGGGCTTCTTCGCCGGGCGGTGGATCCACCGCGCGTCGAACAGGACCTGGAAGCCGTCTCCCGTCAGGTCCAGGTCGGCGAAGCTGTCCTTGACGGAGGCGCCGGGTGCGACGGTGTCGATCCGCGCCAGCAGCGCGGCCGGACTCGCGCCGGGCACCAGCGTCACCGCGTCCGGGTAGTACAGGGGCGTACGGGCCGGGGCGGCCCACGCCTGCTCCTTGAACTCGCCCTCCACGCCGTGCGACCGGCTCATCGCCGCGCACCACTCGGCGTTGTTGCGGGCGGCGGCACGGACCATGGACGAGGTCGACGTCTTCATGACTGGGGATCATGACATGTCCTGCCGGGCGACACCCCGGATCCGTCCCTCCGGCGGGCACCTCGCCCAAAGGGCGGTGGAGAGCGGTGGAGGGGGTGAGGGCCCGAGACCGGGCAGGGATTCGGGCCCTCACGTCGCGCATCCGTCGGGGGCGTTTGCGCGCTGTCCACTTCAACGAGCTTCGTCTTCGGGGGATACGTTTCCTTCGCGGCCGGGCTCCTCCGGCGGTCCAGGGGCACGCCGCCCCGACGGGACGGACGCGCGAACCCGCCGACCACGGCCACGCGTTTACCGCGACCGCCCGGCTACCGCGACCGTCCGGCTGCGTCGGCCGTACGACCTGGTGTCCCGGTGTCCACCACGAAGTCCGGCCCGCCTTCCGGCCGAAGGCGATCGAATCCACGGGAGGTCGCTGTGCTCCATGAAGGTCCCAACTGCCCTTGTGGGGCTGCCTGTTGTCCAATCGTCTGGGCAACAGGAGGAGTCGGGGAACGCCTCACGGCAGCCGCTCGACCAGCCTGTCGACGAGCGGCGACGGGTGTGACAGCGCGGCCAGGTGTCCGCCGGGAATGGTCTCGGCCTCGATTCCGAGGCGGTCGCGGGCCACTCGGCGCTGGAAGTCCACCGGGAAGAACCGGTCCCCGGTCGCCGCGAGCACCCGTGTGGTGGTGTCGGGCCATCGCTCGATGTCGCAGGGCTGGTTGAAGGCGATGTCGGCCTCCGGCTGCTCCTGGCCCGCCATGGCGGCGGCGACCTCGGCCGGGACGTCGTGCAGGAAGTAGGTGTCCAGGTCGAATTCGGCGCCGTACCCGCCCGCTTCGGCGGCGGCGAGGCGGGCCGGTTCCGAACCGGTGTTGCCCCACCACTGTCCGGGCGTCTCGCCCGGCAGCGGCACCATCGCGTTGACGAGCACCAGCAGTCCGACCGGAACACGGGTGCAGACCATCGGCGCCGTGAAACCGCCCATCGACTGCGCGACCAGCACCGTACCGGTGCGATCGCCGATCGCCTCGGCCACGGCGTCGGTGTACTCGGGCAGTCCCGAGGACTCGTCGGCGCCCGGCAGGTCGACCGCGACCGCCTCGTGCCCCCTCGACCGCAACTCGGACACCACACGATGCCAGAACCAGGCCGAACCCCCGGCCCCGGGAACCAGAACAAACACGCTAGCCCTCGCTTCAGTCCGTTTCACCCTGACGACGTAGACCGCCGGGAGCGACGGAAGTCATCGGTGGCGGTGACGACCTGGCAGCCTTCTTGAACGATGTTCCAGCCGGACGGCAGGGCTTCGTCGCAGAACACGCGGACGAAGTCGTCCTCGCGCACGACATTGACCTGTTGGCATGACACGCAACGCCGGAACACCACCTGGTGGTGAACCCGTCGGGAGGTTCGAACCCGGCGCGGAAGCTCATGGCGCCCGGCTTCGACCGCCGCGCGCTTCGCCGTCAGCCGGCCGCAGCCGCAGTTGTAGTCGCAGTCGCGTCGGATGCGAGGACCGAGGGCGGACCGAACAGCGCGCTGAGGAAGTCGAGTTGGGTGTCGATCGTCTCAAGGGAGGTGAGGACGGCAGGGACACAACCGCTGACGGGAGCAGTCGCCCCGGGTGCCCGCGGTCAGGCGGCGGCACGGGGCGCCGTGGGCACCTTGGCGGACGGCGGACGGCGGCCGTGGTAGGAGACCGGTGCGCTGTGCCGTCCACGTCACCGCGGTTCGCCAGGCGATCGCCGCCAACGCGGTCACCGCCGCCCAGGCGGTGTGCTCGTGCCCGTCGGCGGGAACCGTCCCGGCGGGCACCACCAGGACCGCTGTCAGCGGAAGAACGACGAGCGTGCCCGCTCGCGTGGCGCGGGCACCGAACCGGCGCACCCAGATCGCCCCCGCGACCCCCACGACGAACGCCGCGTCACCGGCGAGGGGGTGCCGCTGGATCAGGGTGCTCAGCTCCGTGGCCGCCGCCGCAGCCGCGCAGGGCAGCACGCCGCAGGCTGACTGGCTGGACCATGCGTCCCCCGCGGTCGCCGGCCACGTCGTCGAAGTCCTCGGCCACTGGCTCGACCGTGGCGTCGCCGGCTGGCGGCTCGACGCGGCCTACGCGGTTCCGCCCGACGGGGTCCCGGTCCGTTCCGTCGCCACTCCGGCACAGGTGGAGGCCCTCGCCGCCGAGTGGTGGCGGTGACCGACGCGGCCTGACGCGCGCTGACCGGCGCCTGTGACCGCGTCGTCCGCGCCGACAACATCCTGGGCAGGAAGGGGAGTTCGGGTCGCTGTGCGGTGGCGCCGGGATCACCGGACCTGTCCGTGAGGGGGAAGGTCATGGCAGACTGCTCGGCGTCCAGGGGGTCGATGAGGCGTGAGACGTGAGCCCAGCGCGGTCTGCTCCGACCGTTCGCCATGCGGTGCCGGGCGTACGACCGCGCCGTCCGTGATGGATGAGCGGCCGAATGAGCGGCCGAACCTCCGCGTCTTACAGGTGAGCCGGGCCTGCGTCACACCGCCGCGCCCGAGACGGTCCGGGTCCCTCTCCCGCCTGCCGCCCCCGGATCTCCCGGACACCGTCGGCATCACACCGGCCTCGACGGTGCCGGTACGCCGAGGACCGGGAGCGAATCGCCCCGTGCGGCGCGGAGTGTCGTCGCACCGCGGCGAAGTCCGCCCGCACCGCCCGCTGTCCGGCCGGACGACCGCCCAAGCCATGCCCACACGACGTACCGGGGAGTTCCTGGTGGACGTCCGCAAGGAGACAAAGACGATGAAGCACGCCGTGAACGCCGCCGAAGAGCTGGGAACCCAAGGGTGGAGCAAACCCTGGAGCGCCGGCAGCGACGGCGGTTGCGTCGAGATCAAGAAGCTCGGCGGCGGCATCGTGGCGGTCAGGCAGGCGACGGACCCGGACGGTCCCGCCCTCATCTGTGCCTCGTCGGTCATCGCCGAGTTCGTCGGCGGTGCCAAGGAGGGCCGAGCGGACTTCCTCGTCGTCTGACACCCGTCCCTCTGACGGCAGTGCCCGGCCACAACCCGATCCGATCAATCCCTACGATCACGCCCGTAACGGCGGAGGACCGAAGTGACAGACGCAGGAACACGCGCGGAAGAGATCGACACCAGCAAACCCCAGTCGGCGCGCATGTACGACTACTTCCTGGACGGCAAGGACAACTATCCCGTCGACTGGGAGGCTGCCGAGCAGGTCATCTCCTTCTTCCCCGCGGTCAAGGAAATGGCCCGGACCAACCGGGACTTCATGCATCGTGCCGCCCGACTGCTGGCACGGCGGGGCATCCGCCAGTTCCTGGACATCGGCACCGGAATCCCGACCGCGCCGAACCTTCACCAGATCGTCCAGGCCATCACCCCCGCCGCGCGCGTGGTGTACGCCGACAACGACCCGATCGTCCTGCGGCACGCCGAGGCGCTCCTGCACAGCGACCCGCAGGGACGTACCGCCTACATCCAGGCGGATGCGCAGGAGCCGCAGAAGATCCTGGCGGCGGCACGGCGTACCCTCGACTTCGATCAGCCGGTCGCCCTGTCCATGATGGCCCTCCTGCACCTCGTGGGGGACGAGGACGACCCGTACGGCATCGTGGCGGAACTCCTCGACTCCCTCGCTCCCGGCAGCTACTTGGCCCTGTCCCACGCGACAGGGGATTTCGACCCCCAGGCGTGGGAGCGGGTCGTGGAGGTCTACCGCAAGGGGGGAACCACGGCGCAGGTCCGATCGCGCGCTGAATTCGCCAGGTTCTTCACCGGACTCGAGCTCCTCGACCCCGGCATCGAACTCGCCGCCGAGTGGGATCCCGAGGGAGAGCGCGCACACACCGAGGGCGAACAGATCCCGCTGTATGTGGGCGTCGCCCGGAAACCCTAGGGCGTGTCCGGCCACCGAGCCGGACGATGACCGGGTCCGCGGCAGACGTGGAGAGGCCGAACACGTCTGTCGCGGCCGGGCCCCTGACGACCCGAGCCGGTCCGGGGCGCCCCCGGGTCCGCGACGCGGGGGCGCGGACGGCAACGCGCGCGGCGACTCCCCCGCGGGGCCGCTCGGCTGACATCGAGCCGGCCGTGATGCGCGGCCGTGCCGACCCTGGCGTGGTCCGTTCCGCCGACGCCGGACAGCCTCTCCCGAAAGGCTCCGGATTCGGGCATGATGGGGCATCCGTACCGGTCAAGCGACTCTACGCCGTTGTCGGACTGAACCGTTCACCGTTCCCGTACGTCGAGTGAATGTCGCGCCGCCCTACCCGTCGCACGCTGCCCGGTCACGCCGCCCTGACGTGTGTACGGGGGCGCCGGGACAGCGGCAATGTCGTCAACCTGGGAGGAAGTCCATTGGCGCCGGTGCTTGTTGGACGTGAAGGACTGCTGGCCGGAGAACGGATACCGGTGATCGGCACCCGGGTCACGTTCGGACGCAACCCCGAGAACACCGTCGTCGTCTCCAGTCTGAGCGTCTCGCGCTTCCACGCGGAGATCGTCCTGGACGACACCCAGGGCTACGTTCTGCGTGACTGCGGCAGCAGCAACGGCACGCTGGTCAACGGCGAGGAGATCGACTCCCGGCTCCTCGAGCCCGGGGACGACATCACCATCGGCGACCAGGAGTTCCGCTTCGAGGTCGCGGACGCCATGGAGACGATCATGGCGCTCTCCTTGCCCAGGTCGCTGACCTGTGGTGACGAGGAGATCGAGCGTGGGCCCGTACTGCGGGTCACCATCGCGGGCGGCGGCCCCGTCGGCCTGTCGCTCGCGTTGCTGCTGGAGCACTTCCTCGGCGCCCAGGTGAACATCACCATCTATGACGGCCGTTGGCGCAAGCAGGGCCGCAAGATCGTCTGGAAGGACGCGAGCCAGGGCAATGTGCGGCGCCAGCAGGTGGTGACCGTACAGAGCCGCCAGTACCTCAGCCTGCCCGATGAGGTGCAGGCCCGGCTCTTCGACCCGGACAGCTACACCGAGATGTGGCCGTCGGGTCCCGACTCCATCGGTGATCACCACCCGCGCAACATGCGCATCGCCTACATCGAGGACCGGCTCCTCGAGGTGGCGAACGAGAAGCGGAGCCGTATCCAACTCGTTCCGGCCCGGTTCGACGTCGATGAGCAGCAGGAGGCGCTGGCCACCCAGCACGTACTGGCGATCTGTGACGGCGGGCGGTCGCACACGCGCGAGCACTTCGCCGCCAAGTTCGGCAAAGCGGACGAATCCATCTACTCGCTGGACCGCCGTCATCTCCAGGACGTGGTCCTCGGCCTGCGCGTGAAATCGGGTCTGGCCGACCCCATGGCCGTTCTTCTGACCGTCGGGCAGAACCGCTTCCTGCTCAACTCCCTGCGCGGCGAGGGCTTCCTCAACATGCGCCTGACGGACGCGGAGGCCGCGGAGGTCGTCGGCATCGACCCGGTCCGCCGCGTCTTCGAGGAGTGCATAGCCTCTCGGCCCTGTCTGATGGGGCGCGACGAGCACGGAGACTTCCGGTGCTCCACGCACAGCACGCTGTTCCTGCCGGCTCTCATCAAGGGCTCCGCTCTGTGGAAGCGGGTGGGCGAAGGGCTGCGTCTGTTCGGTGTCGAGCCCGGTGAACTGAGGGCCGTCACGTCGTTCCGCCTCAGCATGGTGCAACGCCCCCGCTTCACCGCCGAGTTGCTGCCGCCCACGGCCAACTCCACAGGCACGTACGGCTTCCTGCTGGGTGACGCCGCCAACGCCATCCACTTCTGGCCGGGCCGGGGACTCAACAGCGGCCTGGCCTCGGCCGTCTCGCTCGCACGGTCCCTCAACGGCGCGTGGAACGGCAAGCCTTTCCGGGACGCGGACTTCCTGCGCCACGAGGCCGCCATGTCGATGCTCCAGTATCGCCACAAGAGCCGCGCCTGGAAGGCGATGGTGACCACGGACGACCAGGGGGCGACCTGGGCCATCAAGGACATCATCGCGCACGGCATCGACGGAATCGCCGAGGATCCGGATCGCGAGGCCGACACCGCGACGCTGCTGGAGCGGCTGCGGGGCATCCGTTCCCGGCTGGCGAAGCGCATGACCGGCATGCCGGACGACGAGGCGATCCTGGAACGACTGGGGACCCTGGAGGACAGGACGCTCCGCATGCTGGTGCTCAGCGGCGCCTGGGACACCCTCACCATGGGCGGCGAGGAGGTCGACATCGACATCTTCTACGGCCCGGACTCCGCGGCCGCGGCGGCGGCCGTCGAGGCGCTCGAGCCGGCCGTCGCCTCCGATCCGGCCGTGGCCGCCGGCTGACGACCGGGGTCCGGGCCGGCTGGCGACCGCTGGTCGGGCCCGGCCGGCGGGGGCGTCCGGACCGGGTGACCCCGGGCCGTCCGGAGCGGATGGCCACCGGCGCTCCGGACCGGACGGCCTCAGCGCTCCGGCTGGCTGGCCGCTCGCTGGCCGGCGGACTGTGAGGGTAAAGTGGGGCGTTCAGTCCCTTGTCACCAGCGGCTCATGAAGGCAAGACCCATGCGGGAGCGAACGAGCGTGCCCAGCGAGCGAGAGCCGGGCGTCCCGGTGGTCGGTCGATCCGCCCAGGCCGCGGCGACGAGACAGCAGATCGTCGAGACGGCCAAGGGGCTCTTCGCCGGTCGCGGCTACCAAGCGACCTCGTTGCAGGCCATCGCGGACGAGATGGGCCTCACCAAGGCCGCGGTCTACTACCACTTCCGGACCAAGGCACAGATCCTCCAGGCCTCGCTCGATCCGGCGGTGGAGGAAATGACCGTGCTCCTGGACGAGTTGGCGGGAATGCCGTCACGGCAGGAGAGGCTGGACGCGTACGCGGTCGGCTGGGTCGATTTCCTGGTCCGCAACCGCGGACTCGGAACCATGCTCCTGCACGATCCCGAGATCCGGGCCGCCAGCGTCTACGCCGAGAACGACGGGCGCAGGCGACGCATTCTGCGGGTACTGTTCGGCAGTTCGCCGACGCCCGCGGAGCGCATGGCCTACGTGATGTGCGTGTGGATGCTGGAGGGTCTCGGTGAACTGTCCGATCTCCCGGACGACGAGCTGAGGGCCACCCTGCTCCTGACCGTCCGAGGCCTCCTCGCGGTGCCGGGGGCCGCGGGCGCGGGGTCCGAAGGGGCCGCGGAGTCCGGCGAGACGTGAGGCGGCGCCCGCGGCGGCGGGCGTACGAGGGGCGGACGGAAGCCGTCACCGGGACTCGACCCCTCTCGGCGACGGTACCGACGTCAAGCCCCGCGCGGCCATCCGCTGCCAGGGCGACGCGGCCATCCGCTGTCAGGATGACGCGTCCATCGGCGTGGGGCTCTGAGGCCGGTTGCGCGGGCAGACCGCCGAGCCGGCCACTCGTGCTCGTTCGGTCCCTGTCCGGATGCGGTGCCCTCATTTGGCTAGCCATCGGCTAGTGAGTGGCTGTTCGCTGGTAAAGTGATTGCCTGGGCGGACGGTACTGCCACACCCTGGCAGCGGCCGGGGCTGTCGCCGCCCGCACGGCCGAGCGGCGGTCGTCCGCCCAGCAGCAGCCAGGCCGTGATCCCGGGTGGCGGGCGCGCTCGTGCTGTGCCGTCCCCGGGCGGCTGCGTGCAGAAACCACCCCCCCCGAGCTGTCCCCTGGAGCCCTGACCGCGATGACGACGACCGCCACGACCTCTGCCGCCACGTCCGAACCCGAGGAGCCGCACCCGGTCTGGGGCGTGCTCACCGAGCGCGCGCGAACCGGCAGCCGCCCCGGCGCGCGCGCCGACGGGCACCGCGTCGCTCTGGCCATCGAGGGCGGCGGGATGCGCGGCATCATCGCCGGCGGGATGGCCCTGGCCCTCCACGAACTCGGACTGACCAACAGCTTCGACGCCGTGTACGGCGCCTCCGCCGGTGCCGCCTCCGCCGCGTGGCTGCTGAGCACGAGTCCGGAGTCGCTGCGCTTCTGGGCGGTTCCCAAGTACGCCAGGACGCTGATCCGGCGCTCGAACCCGCTGCGCGGCAGGCCGCTCGTGGACCTGCACGCCTTCTACGAGGTGCTCTACCGCTACGGCGACCAGGACTGCGCACCGATGGACTTCGCCTCGATCCTCGCGAGCGACATCGAGTACCACCCACTGGCCACCGACGCCGAGACCGGGGAATCGACCGACCTGCGGCCCTTCATAGGCGACGCCGCGGAACTGCGCCTCGCACTGCGGGCGAGTGCCTCCCTGCCACTCCTGGCGGGAGAGCCGGTGACGCTGCGCGGACGCCGGTTCTACGACGCGGGCGTCTCCGAATCCGTGCCCTACCGAACCGCGCTGGCCCAGGGGGCGACCCACGTCATGGTGCTGCGATCGCGGCGTGCGATCGATGTGGCCCGGCCGTCCCGCTCCGCTCCATGGATCGCGAAGACGGTGCTGCGGCGTGAGCCCGCGGCCCTGCGGCAGGTGTTCCTCGACCGTGAAACACGCCTGGCTGAGGACGACACCCTCCTGACCAGCCATGAGGCCGTCGTCTCGGTCCGCCCCGCCCCGGACTCGCCGACCGTCGGCCGACTGGCGAGCGAGGGCGACCTGCTGGAAACAGCGCTGGAAGCCGGCCGCACCGCGGTGCACGACACCTACGGTCGCCTGTTCGGCACTCGCGAACGCCCCGCGGCCACCGACTGACGCGCGGAGCCTTCGCCGTACGCGGCAGGCCTTGCGGCCGGGCAGGATCCCGACAAGATCTGCCCGGAGCCCGGAGCCCGGAGCCCGGAGCCCGGAGCCCGGAGCCCGGAGCCCGGAGCCCGGAGCCCGGAGCCCGTTCCTCCTCGGGCGGCGGGCGCGGACCGTAGCGCTGATCCCCGTTTCCGTAAGACCGCCAGTTCCCCGGGCGGCGGTCCGGTGAGGGCGGCTTCTTCGCATACTGAGGGGCATGGCCATCTATGACACGCTCGGCGCTACGTACGGCCGGACCCGGCAGCCGGATCCGCGGATCGCCACGCAGGTGCACGCCGCGCTCGGGAACGCCAGGACGGTGATCAACGTAGGAGCGGGCACCGGTTCCTACGAGCCGGAGCAGACGGTTGTCGCCGTCGAGCCCAGTCAGATCATGATCGCCCAGCGCCCAGGAAGGTCCGCGCCGGCCGTGTGCGCGGTCGCCGAGCGTCTTCCGCTGCGCGACGACACCGCCGACGCCGTCATGGCGCTGCTGACCGTCCACCACTGGACCGACCTCGCGGCCGGGATCGCCGAACTCCGCCGGGTCGCGCGCCGCCGTATCGTCATCCTGACCTGGGACCAGGAGATCTTTCGCGAGAAGTTCTGGCTCGTACGCGAATACCTCCCGCAGGCCGCGGCGTTCGACGACACCCGAGCCGTCCCGATCGACCGGCTGGTCACCCTGCTCGGCGGGGCACGTCAGGAGCCCGTTCACGTCCCGCACGACTGCACGGACGGGTTCGGCGCGGCGTACTGGCGCCGCCCCCACGCCTACCTCGACCCCCAAGTGCGCGCCGGAATCTCCATGTTCGCCCAGACCGGGCAGGACGTTCTCGCTCCGGGCCTGGCGGCGCTCACCGACGACCTCGCGACGGGCCATTGGCACCGACGCCAAGCCGATCTGCTCGCGCTCGACACCATCGACGTCGGCTATCGACTCCTGGTGGCGGACGTCTGACCTTCGCGAGGACTCCTGGTCACGTGCCTGACCCTCTCCGTCTCTGACAACCGCCTTTCCTGTCGTATGACTTGTTCACCCGTTCTCGCTCGTTCCGACGGCTTCGCCGACCTGGAAGCCGTCGGGCCAGTGGGTGTCGTCCAGCGTGTACTCATGCACGAAGAAGCCGTCCGGGGAACGTCTGAACCCGGGCAGGGATCGCGCCCGTTCCACCCGCTCTTCCGCCAGTCGTCTGGTCGAGTACAGCCCGAGGATCTTGAAGTCGTCCTCGCTGTCGTCCCAGAACAAGGGTTCTCCGTCCTCCAGGAAGTCGGCGGCGACGGAGTCGGGTTCGAGAGAGATGTGGTGCCTGTGCACCAAGAGATAGACGGTCTGGTTCACTTCACGCCTTCGTGTGCCGGGTCGGACGGGGAACGAGGCGGTTCAGTCCTGGTGTGTCCCGTCCGGGAATTCGGTGACGAATCCGTGGGTCCACAGATCCTCGTCGAGCGTCAGAGGGGAGATTTCGAAGCAGTCGGGCTCGCCGCGGAACCCCGCCAGACCTTTCGAAGCCTCTCGCCGCGCCTGCGCCGCCGCTTCGGTGGTGTAGACGCCGATGAGGCGCCACTCCTCTTCGTCCAGGTGCATGGTTCCGTCGGGATCCTGATGGATGATCCGCCCGTCCTCCTCCGTGGCGAGGTGGCGAGCGTGCCACAACACGTGGACTTCGCCGTTGGTGCTCTGCTCGAGCGTCATGGTGGTCGACAACTCCTCCAAGGGATCGGGCGTTCGAGGCCTGATACCCCTGCCGGCCGCTCCCGGGCTTCCGATGTGCTTGCGTTCGATCGATAGTGCCCCGCCTCGCCGCTCGGGTGCGAGCGAGATACGGCGGTGGAGAGCCTGTCCGGACCCTGCCCCGTCGCTTTCGCGCGCCATGTCCTCGGCCGCGTTCTCGGCGGCCGGGCGCAGACCGCGGAACGATCAACACCCCCTATTCCGCAGCTGGTTGTCACACCCATGGACGCAGGGAAGAGGCGGGGGAACGCACATGACATATCCACGGCCGATTCCGGCGAGCCCGTGGCCGACACCGCCCGCATCGAGGAGCAGAAGCCCCGCCGCCCTCGTTCGCCAGGCTGCTGGTGAGTACGCGCTCTCGCACGCCGGCAGCCCCTTTGCCTCACCCCGGGTGATGTCAGACCCCCGTGGCACACTCCGGTGCATGTCTCTCGCCGATCTCACACTCGACCACTGGCGCTCGTTCGACCTGCGGACCGCGCGGGGAGTCGCCCAAGAAGCAGCCGGCCTGGTGGGTGGCCGTGTGAGCGCGGTCGAGACCGCCGAACACCTCGGATCCCCGTTCCATCGTGTCCGGATCGAGCGGAACGCTCAGGACTTCGCTCTGATACCGGGCGGCACGGTCGAGGTCGGTCTCGACCTCGACTCGTGGCAGCCGACGGCCGGGCAGACCGCCGACTACGCGCGGAGCCTCGATGCCGGATTCGGTGTCGGCCCCGATCTGCGGGCCTACCTCGCGCGGACTCTCAGCCCCCGGAGAAGCGTCACACTGGCCACCGTGCTCATGGCCGTGGAGGACGAGAAGCTGACCGGGCTTCCGGCCGACACGCCGGCGGAACTCGCGGCTCGTGGCCTGCGCATGCCCACGTCCGACGAGTGGGAACACGCCTGTGGCGCCGGCGCCGGCACGCTGTTCCGATGGGGCGACGAATGTCCGCTGGACCGCATTCCGTACGGGGACCGCACAGGACCGCACAATGAGCCGAACGCCTTCGGCCTGCGCATCGCCTATGACACGTACAGCACGGAACTGACGAGCGACGTCACCGCCGTCCACGGCGGTGACGGCGGTGAGTCGGTGTGCGGCGGCTACGGCACCCTGCTGGCCTGGCTGCCCCTGGCCACCGCCAACCGCAACCCCACCATGGTCGAATTCGTCTACGGCCCCGAGGGCGAGGACCTTTGCGAGGACTTCTCCGTCCGCCCTGTGCTGACCCTCTGAGGGGCCCCGCAGGTCCCGGACCTGGACGAGAACAACGGAACGGACAGACTCGTTCCGGTGTGGTGCGACCGTTCGACCCCCCTGTCGGAGGCGCTCCGTGTGAAGATCCTCCCAAGCACCGGACCCGAACCGGACGGTGTGGCGGGACGAGACCGGGGAGAGCAGCAGCGGATGAGCGCACGCTTCGAGGAGATCGACTGGCGGCCGACGCCCATGGGCGAGATCAGCCTGCGCCGCCGGAGGGATCCGCTGTCGGGCGACGACGTGTACGAGGTGAAGCTCGGCGACGAGTACCTGATGTCCAGCCTCTTCACCACGGGGGAGGTCGAGCTGACCCGGATCGGTCTGGCGGGACTGCCCGAGGCCCCGCTCGACGTCGTGGTGGGCGGACTCGGCCTCGGGTACACGGCCAGGACGGCTCTGGACGATCCGCGCGTACGCTCGCTCATCGTCGTCGACACCCTGGCCGAAGTGATCGACTGGCACCGGCGGGGGCTCGTACCCCTGGGCGCGGGCCTGGCGTCCGACCCCCGCTGCCGGCTGGTGCGTGGAGACTTCTTCGCCATGACCACCGGCGAGCCGCGAGGCCTTGACCCCGACACCCCCGGCCGCCGTTTCCACGCGATCCTCCTGGACGTCGACCACTCGCCCCGCCATGTGCTGCACCCCGACCATGCCGTGCTCTACACCCGGACCGGTCTGACCGCACTGGCCGAACTGCTCCAGCCCGGCGGCGTGTTCGCGCTGTGGTCGAACGACCCGCCGGACCAGGAGTTCGGCTCGGTGCTCGCGGAGGTCTTCACGGACACCGCGGCGCACGTCGTGGACTTCGACAATCCGCTTCAAGGCGGGACCGCCGCCAACACCGTCTACGTCGCCCGAAGGCGCGACGGCTGACACCACCCGGACCGGACGACCGCCACCGCAGACGTGCGTGCCCTGCCCCGCGTCCCGCCGCATGATCCAAACGACAGGCCCTAGACCGGCTCTCAGAGCGAGCCGGTCGCGGGGAGGACCGGAAGCAGCCGCCGGTCCGGGGCCGGCAGCGTCCGCGGCACGCGTTCCAGGACGCCGCCCGCGAAGACGTCGTACAACGGCAGGGTCTCCAGGTGCACGTAGCCGATGTGGCAGTCGCACGCGGTCAGGGGGCAGGGGCGCGGGGCGAGCGCCGCACGGAAGGAGTCGTCGTACAGCCGGCCCAGTTCGGTCCGGACGAAGTGGCAGCGGCTCACCTTCCCGTCGCCGTCCACCGAGATGACCGACTCGCCGGTGCGGCAGGGCAGGCCGGCCGACCGGTGCGGGTGGCGGCTGAAGGGGAAGAGCGGGTCGAGCGCGGTCCACTCGGCTGCCTGTCCGTCCGTATAGGTGTGTCCTTCGGCGGCGTTCACCCACAGGTACACGTGCTCCGGGAGTTCCGCGCGCAGTCTGCGCGCGGGTTCCGCGTGCTCGGGCAGACCGACGATGCCGACGCTGAAACGGACGCCCAGCTCACCGAGTTGCCGGGTCTTGGCGACGAACCGCTCGTGCGGAGTCTGCCCCGGGTGGTAGGTGCACCACAACGCCACCGTCTCCCGGTCCGCCGCCTCCAGCCAGTCGGTGCGGCAACTGAGGTTCGTCTGGATGGCCACACGCCTGATGTGGGGCTGGTGCGACAGTTCCACGAGGGCGCGGCGGTACCAGGAGCGGACCAGCCCCTCGCCCCACGGGGTGAACAGCACCGACAGTCGGTCCTCGCGCTGCTCGCCCGCCCACGCGGTGAACCGTTCCAGCGCCGCGCGGTCGGCCCGCAGTTGTGCGGGGGTGTCGCGGCGCTTGGCGAACGGACAGTACGGACAGTCGTAGTCGCAGGAGGCGAGCGGGCCGCGGTACAGGATCGTCAGGTCCACCGGAGCCTCACTTCGTCTCGTAGGCGGCCATGGCGTCCCGGACGGCCGGGGAGAAGAACTCGGGGCCTATCGCGTCCGAGTGGGCGAGTCCTTCCGCCGAGAGACGCAACCGGTCCTCGTCCCGGTCCGCGAGCCATCCCCGTGCGGCGAGTGCGCCGATCTCGGACCGGAAGTCGTCGTACGGATCCGATCCGAAGCGCAGCCGGTAGTCCGCTACGGGCAGGCCCTCGGCCTGGAGGAGGGACTGGAGCAGGTGCCGGCGCCGTGCCTCGTCCTCGTCGACACGACGGCCGTGCAGCGCGTGCGAGAAGTCCTCGGTGGCGGTGTAGTCGTCGATGATGCCGCGGATCTCCCTCATCGACACCGCGTAGTCGAAGGAGTAGTGCAGCGTGGAGGTGTACGAACGGGCACCGCAGCCGAGTCCGATCATGCCGTCGGTCTGGCAGGCGTAGTCGTCCGGTCCCTGCGGTGGGGCGTCCGCGCGCCGGAACATGCGCATCGACACCTGTTCGTAGCCGTGTGCCAGCAGGTGGTCGCGGCCCTCCCGGTACCGGCGCAGCCGCTGTTCGTCCCACTCCAGGTCGGCCGTCCGCGCGTCGGTGTGCCGGCCGAGACCGGTGAGGGGACGGATGTAGAGGGGGTACAGGTAGATCTCCTCGGGCCGCCAGGCCAGGGCCGCGTCCAGCGAGTGGCGCCAGCTGGCCGCGGTCTGACCGTCGATGCCGTAGATCAGGTCGATGTTGAGGACCGGGACGGCCGCCTCACGGATCCGTCCGAGCGCCGCCTCCACCTCGGAGCGCCGCTGCGGCCGTACGGCGGCACGGGACTCCTCCTCGACGAAGCTCTGCACCCCGAGGCTGAGACGCGTGGTGCCCCGCTCCACCAGCACGGCCAGCCGGTCGGCCGTGGCCGTGGACGGAGAGGCCTCCACGGACAGCGGGATCGCGCGGAGATCGGCGCCCATCTCCTGCTCGGCGATGTCGCACAGCCGCTCCAGCTCGGCGGCCTCCAGGAACGTCGGCGTGCCGCCCCCGAACGCGGCGTTGGCGAAACGGGGCGTCTCCTCGTCGCCGAGTGCCTCGCGCATCGCGGCGGCCTGGCGCCGCACCGCGTCCAGATAGCGTCCCGTCAGGTCACCGGGAGCGCCGATCCGGGTGAACAGGTTGCAGAAGCCGCAGCGGATCTCGCAGAACGGGATGTGCAGATACAGCGACAGCGACCGCCGGGACTCGCCCGTCCACAGGTCCTTCAGCGCGGGGCGCGGGGCGAGGGGCCGGTAAGCGGTCTTGTGGGGATAGGCGTAGGTGTAGCTCTGGTACGGGCGTGGCAGTCCGGTCGGGGCGGCCGCGGGGGCGAGCGTCATACGGTCGGCTCCAGGAAGAAGTGGCTGTAGGGCACGGTCCACACGCTGTCGTGGCCGAGACGGTGGCCGGTGTAGCCGTCGTCCCCGTAGGCGGTGCCGTGATCGGAGCAGACGATGGCGAAGCAGCGGCGGCGTGAGCTCATCGCGCCGAAGAGCCGTCCGACATGAGCGTCGATGTACTCGAGGGCCGCTGCGTGGGTGACCCGGCTGTCCCCGGCTTCGCGGGTGGCACCGGGCAGGTGGAACCAGTTCGGCTGGTGCAGCGCCGACGCGTTCAGGAACAGGAACAGCCGCTGCTCTGCCGGAAGTTCGGCCACGACCTTCTCCGCCCGCGCGACCTGGGCCTCGAACGAGGTGGGCGAGGCCACTCCGAACTCCGGCTCCCAGTGGCTCTCCTGGAAGAGTCCGGGCAGTACGCCGCCCAGCGCGCCCTGCTTGTTGAAGAAGCCGACGCCCCCGATGCACACCGTGCGATAGCCGTGCGCGGCGAGGCCGGACACGAGGTCCGGGGTGTCGAAGACGAACGTGCGGTCCGCCGTCGTCTCGCTGCCCGCGAACCGTGCCGCGAACAGCCGCGGGTGCGGTCCCGGTGCCGCCGGGGTGGGCAGGAAGCCCGCGAACATGGCCTGGTGGGAGGCGTAGGTGAAGTTCCCGGGCGCGTGGCGCCGCTCCCAGGTGCCGCCGGACAGGTGCGCGGTCAGGTTCGGCAGACGGCCGGCCGCCGCGAGTTCGACGGCCACGTCGTGGCGCAGGGTGTCGAGGGTGAGCAGGAGCAGGTCGTCCCGGCCCACCACCTCGTTCATGTCCGGCGTCCCGGCCGGTTCCGGGGCGGAAGGCGGCGTGGCCGGTGTGCGGTCGGGATCAGGCTGATGCATGTGCTGTCCTGGCAGGTGTGTCGAGCGGGGGCGCCGGTCGTACGGGGAAGTGTTCGGGGGAGAGGGAGCGGACCGCCGCGACCTGCGCGGCGTACGTGTCGAGGCCTTCCGCGCCGCTGCCCGGCAGGCCGGTCAGACGGGGGAGCAGGTCGCCGAAGGCGTTGACCTCCCCGACGGCGAACCGGCGCCAGCCGACGGCGGGCAGCAGATCGACGCCCACGCACAGCGTGCCGGGGAAGCAGGCGGCGGCCCGTTCGCTGACGGAGAGGGCCTCCGCCCACCGGTCACCGGCCAGCGCGCGGACGGCCGCGAGATCGCCGCGCGCCCCGCCCAGATGCAGATTGGTCAGAGGTGAACGGCTCGTACGCACCACGGCGTGGGTCGCGCGCCCGGCCACGACCACGACACGCAGGTCGGCCGACCTGCTGCCGAGCGAGGCCTTCGGCAGCCAGCGCTCGATGTGCAGTCCGTCCGGCGCGAGCGTGTCCACGATCGCGGCGATCCGCGCCTCGTCCGTGTAGCGGTGGATCCGCAGGGAGTTGTGCAGTTCGCCGGCCGCCGTGTGTTCGACCGAGGTGGTGGCCCGGATCCGGCCGGAGGCGGTCGTCTCGACGGCCAGCACACCCGACGCGGACGAACCGTGTGCGAGCTTGACGAAGACCCGCCGCAGCGCGCCCTCCGCCATGAGGTCACGGACGTCGCTCCAACCCTCCACGGCACGCGGGGTTCCGGACGTGGGGGACTGCGGCACCGGCACACCCGCCGCGTCGAGACGGGCGTGGCACAGCCTCTTGTCGAAGAGCACGGCCAGATCCGCCGGGTCGTCGAGCCGCCGGCCCCCGCGCAGCGAACCCACACCGTCCAGGAAACCCGCGTACCAGCGCGCGGAACCCTCCACCCTGGTCGGCTCGTCGATGCCGCGCAACAGCCGGTCCACCTCGGCGTTCTCGCCGGGGGAGTCCAGCCGGACGACCTCGTCGTCCGCGAAGTCGTGCCCGCCGTCCCGCAGCACGTCCCGCCACTCGACCACGCGGGGCGTGCCGCAGCCCGCCTCCTCGGCCGCTGTCCTGAACAGAGCCACCCGGCGGTTCTCCCCGTTGGCGACGACCGCCCACTTCACCGGCACGCCGTTCGGCCGCAACCCGCCCATCCCGCCTCCTCGTTCCCTCTTCCGATGCCGGCCGCGGCTACTCGCCGACCGCGACGAAACGCCAGACCGTCCCGTCCTCCTCCTCGTCGGAGTCCGCGTCGTCCTGGTCGGCATGGACCACGACACCGGCGGGCTCCAGCGTCTCCAGCAGGCGCGTCCGCACCGCGGTGCTGAGGTAGTTGTGGTGCAGGTCGAGCACCTCGAGGTGGGTCAGCGGCTGGCCCGACAGCAGGGCCGTGGCGCCGTCGTCGGTGAGCACGCCCATGGAGACGTCGAGGTGCGTGAGGCGCGCCACGACGGGGGCCGAGGCGAGCGCCGTGCAGATGGCGTCCTGGATCTCACTGTTGCGCAGGGCCAGACGGGTCAGGTCGGGCAGCCGGGTGCCCGCGAAGAACGGTTCCAGGTCGGCGACATCGGCGTCGCCCCCGTACTCGGAGGTGCCGAGCCACAGATCCAGTGCCACCAGCGAGGGCAGGTCGCCGGCGGCGATGCCGCGCACCGCTTCCGCGGGCAGGCCGCCGCTCTCGACGGTCAGTGTGCGCAGCCGCTCGTGCTTCACGGCGGGGAAGACCAGGTCGGTGCCGCCGCGGACACCGAATTCGACCAGGGAGGGGAAGGCCTCCAGGAGGGGCGACACATCACCCTGGACGATCCAGGAGATCTCGCACTCCTCCCCCACGATGTCGCCGAGGAACAGTGCGCGCAGCGCGGGCAGCCGGTCGCGCGCGGCCACCAGGGCCTTGATCACCGCGTGAGGAGAGGTGTCGTAGACCTCGCTCCACGCTCCGACGATCAGCGCCCGCACCTGCTCCGTGTCCACGGCGGCCAGGAAACGCGCGAACGCGCCCTCCCACTCCTCCTCGCTGTCGTAGGCGTCCACGGCGATGCGCCAGGCGACGGATTCGGGCGCGGGAAGCGAGGTGGCCCGGGGCGACTTGTCGTCGGCGTCCGGGAAGGTGAAGGCCGGCAGGCCGTGGAACTCCTCGAGGTGCCTGTTGATGGTCATGCGCGCCCGCTCCTTCGTGCTCATTGCGGTGGATCGACGGTCGTGGCGGAGAGTCCGGAGCGCGCGGTCCGCACCCAGACAGACGAGTTCTACCAAGTCCCACTGACATCGCGGCGAGCCGGGTCGGTACCTGTGGACGGGAGGCGGGTGAACGACCGCCGGACGCACGGCCCCGAGCGGTCCGGCCGGGGTCCGGTGACCTGGCATCGAGGACATGACGCCTGGTCACCGGGGGTGCACGGCCGGTCCGGAGGCCGATTGTCAGTGGTCGCCTCTACGGTTTTTCCCATGGCACAGGCCGTGCCGTGCAGGGAGGGAGACCCATGTTCCGCCAAGGAGACGTGCTGATCGTGCCGCTGGACGAGAAGGCGGTGCCGGACCACGCCCTCGACGCGGCGTCCGAGCCCCGCGACGGCCGTGGACGACTCGTGCTGGCCCTCGGTGAAGTCACCGGTCACGCCCACGCCGTGGTCGGTCCGGGCCGGCTGATACGGGACGGCGGGGTGTTCGGCCCGATGCTCCTGCACGTTCCGGACGGGGCGCGGGTCGTGCACGAGGAGCACGCGGCGATCTCCCTCCACAAGGGCTGGTACCGGGTGATCCGCCAGCGTGAGTACGTGCCGGGTTCGGTGCGGATCGTCGCCGACTGACGGGTTCGCCCGTGGTCCCGGGCCCGGGGGAGCGGAGGGGTGCGCACCGGGGCGTGGACGGCGCGTTCGACGGCAGGGCCGGGTGGCATCGCGGGTGCCGTGCCGCTCGGGCACGGAGGAAATCGGAGAGGAACGGTGTGATGGAACAGGGCAGTTGGCGTGCCACCGCGACCCGGACGGGGGCGGGTGACCGGGCGGCGGCCGAGGCGGGCGTCAGGCTCGCCTATCGGAAGGCCGGACTGGACGAGCCCGAGCGCGTCGTCTGGGCGCGGTCACCGCACGAGGCCGTACGCATGCTCATGGGCACGGCACCCGTCGAGGGCGCGGTGCTGGGGGACACCGGACCCAGCGTACGGAACGCCGTCGTCGCGGGGCCCTGGGCGGCGGAACGCGCGCGAACGCACGAACGGCTGGGACCCGAGGGGTGGAGCGGACACTGGCGGGCCACGGGGGCTTCGCTGTGGGAGTCGGCCCGCACACTGGCCGACCGGGTGCGTGCGGCCGTCGTCGAGGACCTCGGCGCCGACCGGCACGAGGAGAGCCGGGTGCGGCTGCTGCTCCTGGACGCGACCCTCGGCCAGCACGACGCGGCATGGCTGTGCGCCTTCGACCCCGACGGGGCGAGCGCGCTGGCCGGGATCGCGGCGGTGGCGCGCGAAGCCGGCTGGTGGTGGCCGTACGAGAAGGTGGCGGTCATCAGTGAGCGGCCGCTGAGCCTGCACCGCGACGAGGCCGGACGCCTGGACAGGGGAGACGGGCCGGCACTGCGCTACGGGGACGGCTTCGAGCTCTACGCGTGGCGTGGGATGCCGGTCCCACGGGATTTCCTCGACGAACTCACCGCGCTGACGCCCGAGCGGATCCGCGGCGAGGAGAACGCCGAACTGCGCCGGGTGATGCTGGAGTACTACGGCTACGACCGGTACCTGGACGAGTCGGGGGCCGTTCCCGTCCACCGCGACGAGACGGGGGTGCTGTGGCGGGTCGAGTTGGTCGGGGACGAGGACGTGGTCATGGTCGAGGTCGTGAACTCGACCCCCGAGCCGGACGGCACGAACCGTACGTACTGGCTGCGCGTCCCGCCGACGACGCGTACGGCTCGTGAGGGAGTGGCGTGGACGTTCGGCCTCGCCGCCGAGACGTATGAGCCGTCCCAGCAGACATGAGGGCGACCGACGCTCGTACGAGGGTCGGCAGGTCTCAGGGACGCCGGCCCCAGGCGATCATCATGCCGGGTCCGAGTTCGGCGAGCCGGGGTGAGGCCAGGTAGGCCACCGCCTCGTCGATGACCGCGGAGTCGACGCGTCCGGTTTCCTCGAGGGCGGGGCGCATCCGGTTCCAGGTCTCGGACCAGAAGCGGGCCAGCGGTCCGTTCGCGACCAGCGGGGGGCAGTGCAGTTCGCCGGCGACGTTCCGGAGCCCTTCCTCTCTCATGAAGTGGGGATACGCCGGGATGTCGGAGATGTCGGTGCCGATGGTCGTCCGCAGGGCCTGCCACATGGCGTCCATGGTCCGCCGGTAGGCCGAGGAGGAGTCGAGCGGATTCGGCACCTCCACGGCGTCGCCCAGCACCAGCCAGCCGCCCGGGTTCAGCCAGCGGGCGAGACGGGAGACGAGTTGACGGCGTTCGGGCAGGTGCATGAGCACGAACCGGGCATGGATGAGGTCGAAGCCGCCCAGGTCCAGATCCTCGTCCCGGAGATCGGCGGTGACCAATCGCACGCGCGGGCCGGCGAGGGCGTCCAGGCCGCCGGTGTCCCGGTCCAGCGCGACCACCTCGGCGGCTCCCGCCTCCTCCAGCATCCATCGGACCACGGTGCCGGTCCCGGCTCCCACCTCCAGGCAGCGGCCGTCCGGCGCCGCGCCCAGCGCGCGCAGACGGCCCGTGGTGACAGGGTCGTAGACCAGCGCCGCCGCGTCGATGCGCTCGGCCTCCTGCGGGTGCTCCGGCTCGAAGAGGTCTTCTCCGTAGTGACCGCCGGAGGCCGGGGAGCCCGTCACGACCGGTTCTCCGGCCTCGGTCCCGCGGTGGTTCTCCTGCCTGTCCGTGCCATGAAAACCCCGTAGCGTCGATGAACGATTTACAGCCAGAGTGGCAGCTTTCGGGCGCCTCGGCAGAACGTCGCGCACAGAATCCGTCGACCTTTGTGGTGGCTATGACCCTTGAAACCCACCTGTAACGCTCATAGCATGATCGAACTCACGACGATTGCCCTGATCGTCCGTCCTTCACTAGAAGAACACGCTGTCTAGCGCGAAGGGTGAGCTATGTGACCAATACCTAACAAATCGGCCAAACAGTTGATATCTATAACATCTCGAGTAATTTCACGAATAAAGACCATAACTGAATTCGATGAGCAGCGTCGGTCACGGGTGATCCTGTGGGCCGTCGCGGGCGCGGTGACCCTCGGTTTCCTCGTCGCGATGGAGATCATCGCGCGCCACTACGGAATGCCGGGGCCGATCACCAACCAGGCCAGGGAAGTGATACTCACTCCCACCTCGGGACCGCTGCTGTACGCCGGCCTGGCATTGATGATGGTCGTCCTCTCCTGGCGGGAACGCTTTATCGCCCTGGGAATCGCGGCCGGCATCGACATCGTCTTCTTCCTGGTGCGCTGGGTGATCGACGCCAAGATGATGTTCGGCAACGGCGCATTGTGGGTGATTCTGGGCTACGCGTTCATCGCCGTCACGCGCCGCACGGGCAAGGAGCGCGTCCTGCTCCTGAAAGGCGTCGGACTGGGCCTGCTCCTGGTGGCCGGTCACAAGACGGGCGACACCTGGCTGATGATCACGTCGGAGACCCGTCCGTCCGTCCTCGACGCGTACGTGGCCACAGCCGATCACGCGCTGGGCAACCCGTCCTGGGTGATGGGCCGGATCGTCGAGGCCACCGGACCGGTCGGCTACCACGTGATCCACCTCGTCTACGGCCAGCTCCCGCTCGCCGCGTCCGTCTTCGCGCTCTACCAGCTGCGCAACGTCGCGGCGGAGCGCCGCTTCCCCGGCCATCACCTGGTGCGCACCTTCCTGGCCATCGGTCTGGTCGGGCCCGCCATCTACATGATCTTCCCTGTGGTCGGGCCGGTCTTCGCCTACGGCGCCGAAGGCGGACAGTGGGCGGCGGCCAATTTGTGGCCGCAGACGCCGCTGCCGATCGGTGCCCCGCACGCGATCCCGTTCGACGAGATCACCCCTCGCAACTGCATGCCCAGTCTTCACACGGCCTGGGCCACCACGCTCTTCATCCATACCCGTGAGGGTTCACGGCTCCTGCGGTACGCGGGCACGTTCTGGCTGACCGGCACGCTCACGGCGACGCTCGGATTCGGGTACCACTACGGCGCGGATCTCATCGCCGGCGTGGTGTTCGCGCTCACCATCGAGACGGCCATGCGCTCGTTCGACCGGGGCTGGGAACGGGCGGGGGTCACGCTGGTTCTCTACGGCTCGACGGTTTTCGCCGTGCTTCTGGTGTCCTATCGCTATCTGTCGGTCGATATGGCCAGGCATCCCTGGGTTTTCGGACCGGCTCTCCTTCTGGCGATGGCCTCCGTGATCTACGGATATCTGCGGACCACCAGAATGTGGAATCCCCGGACCGCGCCCGTGCAGCAACCGGAACCGCAACTCGTGCAGGTGTGACCGCTTCCCGCCCCCGCGGGGGCGGGAGCCGGTGTCCGGCCGCGCCCGGCGGGACCGGATTTGCCCTGGAGCGCACTCGAAGGTGTTGGGTGGCAGGAGTGGCACCACGGCGACGTGGTGACCGAGCGGACGGCACGTTCCACGAGGAGCACTCCATGACACAGAAGATCTGGTTCGTCACCGGCGCCTCCCGCGGCTTCGGGCGGGAGTGGGCGATCGCCGCGCTGGAGCGCGGCGACTCGGTGGCCGCGACGGCGCGCGACCTGTCCACGCTGGGCGATCTTCGGGAGACCTACGGAGAGCGGCTGCTGCCGCTTCAGCTCGACGTGACGGACCGCGACGCCGATTTCGCCGCCGTGCGGCTGGCGCACGAACGGTTCGGCCGGCTCGACGTGGTCGTCAACAATGCTGGTTACGGACACTTCGGGATGATCGAGGAAATCACCGAAGCCGAGGCTCGCGCGCAGCTGGAGACCAACCTCTTCGGGGCCCTGTGGGTCACCCAGGCGGCACTGCCGTTCCTGCGCGAGCAGGGCAGCGGCCACATTCTGCAGGTTTCCTCCATCGGCGGGATCAGCGCCTTCCCGCTGGTCGGCATCTACCACGCCTCGAAATGGGCTCTTGAGGGAATGAGTCAGGCGCTGGCGCAGGAAGTGGCGGCGTTCGGCATCAAGGTCACACTCATCGAGCCCGGCGGGTTCGCCACCGACTGGGCGGGTTCCTCGTCGAGCACGTCCGAGCAGCTCCCCGCGTACGCCGAGTTCCACGAGGAGGTGCAGGAACAGCGGCGCAAGCGCGTCGGCACTCCGGGCGACCCCCGCGCCTCCGCGGCGGCCGTGCTGGAGATCGTGGACGCGGACGAGCCACCGCTGCGCTGCTTCTTCGGCGCGGCGCCGCTGGGCATCGCGAAGGCGGACTACGAGCGGCGCCTGGCGACATGGGAGAAGTGGCAGCCGGTGGCGGAGCTGGCCCAGGGCTGAGCGCCGCCGGTGAGCGACCCCGCTCGGCACCCTGACCCGCCGACGCGCCGGCGGGTCAGGCGCGGTGGCTCTGGTAGTAGCCGCCGACCAGCTCGTGGTAGTCGACGTCGCCGACATGCTTGGCCCTGTCGAACTCGGGGGATTCCCTGATCTGCTCCTGGGTGAGCGCGACGTAGATCTTCCGCTCGGTCCGGTCGACCCGTTTCACGGTGCCGGCGGGCAGCAGGACATGCCTTCCGAAGATCCACACGCCGATGTCGACCACGAGATACGCGGAGTCGACGTCGTCCGCATGCTTGTCGACCTTGCCGATGGCGCCGTCGAGGGCCTCGACCTTGTACCCGACCAGGTCCGTGCCGGTGACGTGCCCGGCGGCCGGGTGGTAGCCCCAGATGCTGTCAGTCATGAACGGCTCCCTCATCGAGAATCCGCGCTCGTCCCGCAGCGGAACCGGGGAGTCGCGCAGGTGCCATCCACGCTAGACGAAGCCCGCGCGGGACGGCGGACGCGGGCTGCCGGACGTCCCGCGTCGGGGCCCGGGTACGGTTCGCGCCGTGGACATGAACGGCTGGCAGTCGGGGCACCGGGCCGCCTACGGCTGCGGGGCGTGGGAACGCGCCCGTCACCAGGCACGCCTGTTGGTCGCCTGGTACGACGAGCACGATCACGGCCTGGGAACACCGCGGCCCCGGCGGTTCCCCGCGGATCCCGGCCCGCGGGTGAAGTGGCCGTGGGGGAGCGCCAGGCACGACACGCTCGGTCTGCTGCTCTGGCGGGCGGCCTACGACCCGGGGATCCTGGTCGACCAGGTCCTCCTGGCCGACGCCCTGCGCTACTGCGCCCAGGGAGCCGAGCCCTTGGACACCGGTCCCGTGCCCGAGGCTGCCCGCACCGCCGGGATCGGAGTCGGCAGCGCGGCATCGGTGGCCGGAATCAGACACGTACTGCAGGCGCACGTCGACGCCGGCCTTCCACGGCCGCGCCCTGGCGGGGTGCGACTGACGCTCGGCTACCGCGTCCGGGAGTCGCGGGCGACGCCGGACTGGGATCTCGGTGACTGGCCGACGGCGCTCACACAGGCCCGCCGGGCCATGGGCCGGGCCGACGATCTGCGGGAGCGGGGGACATGGAAGCCCACCGACCACGAACGGTCCACCGGCGCACGCATCGGCCATGGCCTGGAACAGCCGGCCCGCTCGCCCGCCGCCTCCGGGCACCCGGCACCGGGTTGGCTGGAGCGGGCATCACGCCTGACCGCCACGGCCGACACGCTGACCGCCGCCGCCGACACGCTGCTCGGCGCCGGGCGGGACGACGCGAGCCCACTGGTGACGGTCCTCGGCACCACGGCCGACGCGTGCGCCAGGCTGAAGACCGACAGCGAGGAGATCGGGCGGCTCTGGGCGGCCGAGGCGCCGCGTGAGCCCCCGGACCGTGCTGCCCGGGAAGTGGCCTGGGAACTGTCCCACGTACCGGGCGCACTGCTGGAGCAGACCGAGGAAACGGAACACCTGGTGCGGGCGCTGGCCGTCTTTCTGTGGGTCCTGGCCGTTCGCTGACCGAGGAGCACGGCGTGCCGCCCAGGGGCAGTGGATCGCCCAGGGCCAGCAGCCCGTCCAGGGTCAGTAGCCCGTCCAGGGTCAGTAGAAGTCGCCTCGGCGCTGCGCGGGGTTGACGGTGTCACGCCGCTGCTGCAACCGGCGGGCTGCCCTGAAGGCCGCTATATCCCGCAGGTGCGCCTGGCTCTGAAGCGTCATCATCGATCCCAGCGCGTGGCGCTCGGTCATCGGGTTGTCCACACAGGACTGGTACATCACGGCGGCTCGCTCGTGGTCCTGGTAGAGCGTGCGGTAGATCTCCGCGGCGCGGTACTGGGCATAGGGGTGGTTGCGTGCGGCGGCCGCGAGGAACTGCTCCAGGGCGTGTTCCGCCGGGGTCCGGATGATCGGAATCAGCCGCTCCAGGTACAGGTCGCCCAGTACGAGCATCGCTTCGGGCTCGCCCAGTTCGGCCGAGGTGCGATACCAGCGGGCCGCCTCGTCCAGCGACTCGACGATGCCCGCTTGAGGACAGCCGTGGTGATAGAGCGAGGCGAGGTAGAAGGCCGCTCGCGGGGAACCGCTGCTGTGCCGCAGCCGTGGCACCGCGCTCGCGTACCGCCCCTGCGTGTAGTCGATGTGCCCCAGCAGCTCGATCGCGGCGCTGTGTCCGGTGGACGCCGCGGTTTCCAGGAAGTAGACCTCCGCACCGGGGTGCTGCCCGCTGTTCCAGCAGTGCAGGCCGATCCGGTAGTACTCCTCGGCACTGGTCGGCTCATGTCCGTCCACGGTGAAGTTGGTCCCGTGCCACTGCACCATGTCGCTGCCTTTCGCGTCGTGGCCTGCCCCGGCGGACACGTGCGGCTCTTCGCTCCGCGGCCTCGCGAGGAGGCCGGGACCGACGACGGGGGCAACCCGGTCGGCCAGTCGTTCCAGCCGTTCCCGTACGTCGTCCCGGTGCGTCGGGGCCTCAACAGATGGTACGGCTCGTCAACCGGCACACAATCGTAGGCCTGGTTGCCCGAAGATCCGCCCGTTGTACGGAGCGGATCGCCAATATGGCCCGTTTTCGGTGGCAGTGGCAGTGGCAGTGGCAGTGGCAGTGGCAGTGGCAGGAGCAGCGGTCGAGGCTGGGCGCGGAGGCGATCAGCAATTTTTACTACCGCCAGTCCGGGTGTCCGACGTGGTCCGCGTGCTTCGGGACGACGCGGTGTTCGGGCCGTATCGGGTGTGCCTGGAGCGGGACTCGGAGCATGTCCGAGGTCTCGGTTCGGTACGGAGCCGAGCCGAACCATCGGACGCACAGGTGCGCCTCACCCGGGCCGAGGTGCGCTGCCGGCCTCCACCGACCGACCGACTGGCAGGCGAGCCGGACCGAGTCTCGGCCCGAAGACGATTACTCCACCAGTTGCTCGCCCGGCGCTTCCCGGTGTTCCGGCGGCACACGCGCGGCCACGGCATCGAAGAACCGCCACCCGTCGACTCCGCCTGCGTGTCCGAAGCGTCGGCCGTCCGCCAGAGTCTCTTCGATCAACGCCCGCACGGTCGCCGGACGGTGGAGATTGAGATATCCGCCGTGTACGCGGCTGACGCCACCTTCGTGAGCTCCCCAACCACCGCCGCCCACCACGCGATCGGGACCCGAGTCGAAGACGACGCGGATCACGCCCGGGGTGCCCTCCCGCGCGATCACGAGAACCTCCTGACATGAGCGTCCGACCGCACCGCCGGGGTCCGAATCCGGCACATGGCGGTGGCTGACCCACCACCGGAACCGCTCGGAACCCATGACCAAGTGCCGATGCCGACGACGTCCCATGCCATCACGTTAACAACGTGCCCGGCCTCCTCGGCGCGGACGGCGAGGCTGTCGCGGATCTCCGCCGACCGGTCGCGCCGGGCCACGACGTATGTCCGGTGGGCGGGTTGGCCGCCACCTTGCCGCGAAAGCCCGGACGATCCGTGGGAAAGTCCACCAATGCAGGCATAGGGAGTGCGGAGGGGGCGGTGCCCTTCTAGCGTGGAGGGCGGGCGCCGCGCCGCGCGTCCCGGGGATCCGGTCTCCGAGGACGGCCGCGGTATCCGCGCGGGCCGATCGGCCCCGCCCCGGCTCCGACTGCCGTACGAGCGATTCCGTGGTTGCCCGATGCCTGCCCCGCACGTCGCCCGCGCTGGAGATGCACATCATGCTTTCGAACACGTCCCGACCCGTCATCGCGGCCACGTTGCCCGTCGTCGGGGAGCACATCGGTGAGATCGCCCGGCGCTTCTACCGTCACATGTTCGCCAACCATCCCGAGCTCCTGGACGGGGTCTTCAACCGCGGGAACCAGGCACACGGAGAACAGCAGCAGGCGCTCGCCGGATCCGTGGCGGCGTTCGCCGGCGGGTTGGTGAGCACTCCGCGGCGGACCCCCGAACACCTGCTGAACCGCATCGCGCACAAACACGCGTCTCTCGGGATCCGTCCGGACCAGTACCAGACCGTCCACGACAACCTGATGTGGGCGATCGTCGACGTGCTGGGCGACGCGGTCACCCCGGAGGTCGCCGCGGCCTGGGACGAGGTCTACTGGCTGATGGCGAACGCCCTGATCAACCAGGAACGCGGTCTCTACAGCGCGCGGGGGGTCACCCCCGAGACGGTGTGGCGCAAATGGGAGGTCGAGAAGAAGATCAAGGAGACCCCGGACGTCGTGACCTTCGTGGTCAAGCGGATCGACGACCGCCTCGTGACGACCTCGCTCCCCGGCCAGTACGTCACCGTGCTGATCGACATGCCCGACGGCGTGCGCCAGCCGCGCCAGTACAGCCTGACCCGGGCCGACGACGGCGAGCACCGCCAGTTCTCGGTCAAGCGGGTACGCGGCAACGGCGAGCCCGAGGGAGAGGTGTCCGCTCTCCTGCACGACACGGTCGACGTGGGTGACGTCCTCACCCTGTCGCTGCCCTACGGCGATGTCGTGCTCGACGACTCGGGACGGCCGGTGGTGTTCGCCACGGCGGGCATCGGGATCACCCCCATGGCCGGAATGCTCTCCCACCTCGTCGAGGCCGAGTCCCGGCTGCCGATCACCGTGCTGCACGCCGACCTCGACGAGGCGTCGTTCGCGCTGCGCCGCCAGGTGGTCAGCGACGTACTCGAACTGCGGAACGCCGAGATGTACCTCTGGTACGAGAAGGGCGCGCAGACCAACGAGCCGGTGAAGGGCGTCTTCGACGGGCCGATGGACCTCTCCCACGTCGATCTTCCGGACAACGCGGTGTACTACATGTGCGGGCCGCTGGCGTTCATGCAACCGCTGCGGAGCGCGCTCCTCGGACGGGGCGTCGCACCGCGGGACATCCAGTACGAGGTGTTCGGCCCGGACCTCTGGCAGGCGGACCTCGACTGACGAGCCCGCCGCGGCCGTCACAACCGCACAGTCTGAACGGCCTTGAACGGCAAGGGTGTTAGCTTCTTCCCCGTGGCGGAAAACCAGGCGGAAAGCCGGACGGAACACCAGGTGGAACACCAGGACGAGACCAGGACGGCCTACGACGGGATCGTCGAGCTCTATGCGTCGATGTTCGCCGATCGGCTGGAGACGCGGCCGTTCACGCGGGCCATGCTCGGCACCTTCGCCGAGCTGGTGCGCGGGACGGGGAACCCGCGGGCGGCCGATGTCGGGTGCGGTCCCGGACATCTGACGGCCATGCTGCACGACTTGGGTCTGGACGCCTTCGGGCTCGACCTGTCCCCGGCCATGGTCGACCACGCCCGGAAGTCCCATCCCGCCCTGCGGTTCGACCAGGCGCGAATGGAGGCTCTGCCCGTCGAGGACCGCGCGCTCGGCGGGGTGTTGGCCCACTACTCGATGATCCACACCCCGCCCGAGGAGTTGCCCGCGCTGCTGGCCGAGCAGGTGCGGGTCCTGGCACCAGGGGGCCTGCTGATGGTTTCGTTCTTCGGGACCGAGGGAGCCGAGCCGGTCCGCTTCGATCACAAGGTAGCGCCCGCCTACAGCTGGCCGGTTGACCGGTTCGCCGAGCTGCTGGTCGGGGCCGGGCTCGTCACGGTCGCCCGGCTCCTCCACGACCCGGCCTCCGAACGGGGTTTCCTGGACGCCCACTTGCTGGCCCGCCTCACCTAGGGCCTGTCGTTTGGATCAGGTGGCGCCGAGGTGCGGTGCCTTGTCGGCCGGGCCGAGCGGGGCAGGGTGCGTGCGGCTGCAAGGCGGAGGAGGGCGACGACGCGGTGGGGGCACCTCCCGGCCGAAGGCTGGGGGACATCGGCAACCGACGGCAACGCCGCTGGGGGTCCCCCCTGCTCGCAGAGCTTGGGGGAGTGCGTGCCCTGCCCCGCGTCCCGCCGCATGATCCAAACGACAGGCTCTGGACCGACCCATGGCGACGCCGGCCCTCCTCCCGTGCGATGTCCCGCCCGTCCGGCCTCCTGTGAGTTACCTCACCCGCCATGGCCGTCGGCCGTATGCGAACCGCCTGGCCAGCGGCCCGTAACTCCCCTCGGGCGAAAGTCCGTTGGCCGGATGCGTCAGTTATCTGTCATTGCAGTCAGTCGGAGATCCGATACAGGCTGTGACCGTGTCAGAGCGACGTGTTGTGGTGGTGGTGTACGCGGGTGCCATGGCGTTGGACATCACCGGACCGATTGAAGTGTTCGACATCGCCAACAGGCTCCTCGGCCCGGGGGCCTTCCCCTATCGGATCGAGCTGGTCTCCGCCGACGCGCCACTGGTGCGCACGAGTTCAGGAGTGAGCGTGGGGGCCCAGCCGCTGGAGGCGGGGCAAGGCCCCGTCGACACGCTCCTCGTGCCAGGGGGGTGGAGTGTCGGCGAGGCGCTCCGGGATCAGGCGCTGGTCTCGTGGATCGGTGCCGCGGCGGCCCGGTCGCGCAGGGTCGCCTCCGTATGTGGCGGATCCTTTCTGCTGGCCGAGGCGGGCCTGTTGGACGGCAGACGTGCCACCACGCACTGGGCGTACAGCGAGACGATGGCCCGCCGCTATCCGGCGGTGACCGTGGACGCCGAGCCGATCTTCGTCTGGGACGGCCCTTTCGTCACCTCGGCGGGCGTGTCGACCGGGATCGACATGGCGCTGGCCCTGGTGGAGGCCGATCACGGGGCGGCACTCGCCTTGGAGACGGCACGGTTTCTGGTGCTCTTCCTCAAGCGGCACGGAGGCCAGTCCCAGTTCAGCGCGATGCTGGACGCCCAGTTGGCCGACCATCCGCCGATCCGGACGGCGCAGGAGTGGATTCTGGAGAACCTCCACAACCCGTTACCCGTGGCGGAGATGGCCGAGCGGGCCAACATGAGCCCGCGCAACTTCGCCCGGGTCTTCCGCCGCGAGGTGGGCACGACTCCCGGCCAGTACGTCCAGCGCACCCGGATAGCCCGCGCCCGCGAGTTGCTGGAGACGACCGATCTGCCGATCGGTCAGATAGCCGGCCGCTGTGGATTCGGCGCTCCCGAGACCTTCTTCCGCTCCTTCGGGCGAACCCTGGGACTCACCCCGAAGGAGTACCGGCACCGCTTCCAGGTCATCACGCCGTCCGGCCACGTCGACCGGCGCCACGAGAGGGACGGGAGCCCCGTATGACCACCGCGGCGGACGGACCCGAAGCCGGCACGGTACGGATGGCCGACTACCTGGCCGACGAGCTCGCCAGGGCCGGAGTCACCCACATGTTCGGTGTCGGCGGCGCGAACATCGAGGACCTGTACGACGCCGTGCACCGCGGCGGAACCGTCCGCGGTGTGGTCGCCAAGCACGAGTTCTCGGCCGTCACCATGGCCGATGGATACGCCCGGACCACCAGGCGTCTCGGGGTTGTCGCCGCCACCTCGGGCGGTGGCGCGATGAACCTGGTACCGGGCCTCGCGGAGGCGTACGCCTCCCGGGTGCCGCTGCTCGCCCTGGTGGGCCAGCCGCCGACGGCGCAGGAGGGTCAAGGCGCCTTCCAGGACACCAGCGGCAAGGGGGACTCCTTCGACGCGGGCGAGGTCTTCACCCCGATCTCCCGGTTCTGCGCCCGGGTCGAGGACGCGGACTCGCTCGTCGAGCTGTTGCCGCGGGCGATGGCGGCGGCGCGGACCGAGCCGTGCGGTCCGGCGGTGCTGCTGCTGCCCAAGGACGTGCAGCAGGCCCGGATCCGTCTGCCCGACGGCCACGGTCCGGCGCCGGCAGAGGCCGCACCGGCAGAGGTCACACCGGCAGGGGCCGCCCTACCGGCAGAGGCAACACCGGCAGGGGGCACGACGACACCGGCCGGGCTTCCGGAGAGCGCGCCCTCCCCGAGCGACACAGGCATACCGGCCCCGACCGCCCTGCCCGTACCGACCGCCCTGCCCGTACCGTCGACGCGGACGGCACCGGTGGCACAGCTCGACAAGGCCGCTCTCGCCGAGGTGTCGGACATCCTTCGCGGCGCGGACACCGTCCTGGTCATCGCCGGTGAGGGCGTCGCCGCGGCGGACGCACGTGCGGAGCTGTCCCGGCTGGCCCGGAACCTCGGGGCGTGGGTCGCGGTCACCCCGGACGCCAAGGACGTCTTCGACAACCGTGATCCACGGTTCGCGGGGGTGGCCGGGGTCATGGGCCATGCCAACGTCGAACACTGTCTGCGGCGGGCCGACGTGTGCCTGCTGGTGGGCACCCGGCTGCCGCTCCTGGCGCGCGGCGGGCTGGAGCGGGCGTTGGCCGCCACCGACGTCGTATGCCTGGACTCCGAGAAGCCGTTCGTGGCGGGTACGGCGCTGGTCGGGGACCTGCGGGACGCGCTGCGCGCCGTGACCGGGCGGATCGCGTCAGGCCCACGTGCCTGCCCCCGGCACCCCGGTCCGGTCCCCACCCCCACCCCCGTGGCGGGCCCGGACGCTCCGGCCGGTCCCGGGCGGATCGTCCCGTACGCCCAGGCCCTCGCCGCGGTGGAGGCGGCGCTGCCCGAGGACGCGCACGTCTTCGTGGACGCCGGCAACACCGGTGCCAGCGCGGTCCACCTCCTCCCGGCTCCGCGCCACGGCCGTTTCGTGGTGGCGCTCGGCATGGGAGGCATGGGCTACACCTTCGGCGCGGGCATCGGTGCCGCACTCGCCACCGGGCGGCGCACCTACGTCCTCGCCGGCGACGGGGCCTTCTTCATGCACGGGGCGGAAGTGCACACCGCCGTGGAGCACCGGGCACCCGTCACGTTCGTCATCTTCAACAACAACGCCCACGCCATGTGCGCGTTGCGCGAGGAGTTCCTCCAGGGCGGCGTCCGCGGCGACGACGTGTTCGGCCGGACCGACATCGCCGCCGGGGTGGCCGCCGCCTTCCACTCCCTCGACGTCACCGGCGCCGAGAACGCGGCGCAGTTGCGCGAGGCGCTGCTGCGCGGCAACACGGGAGCGGGCCCGGCGTTCGTGGCGCTGGACTGCGACCCGATGGAGATTCCCCCGTTCCTGCCCTTCCAGCCCTTCGCGGAAGCGACCGGCAGTGCCGGCCGTGCCGTACACGCCGACCACAAGGAGAACGCGGATGAGCGACGAGTCGTCCACGCCGGCTGACATCCCGGGCCTGATGCGGATCGAGAACCCGGGCAAGGACGAGCTGACCGCCCACTGCGTGGAACTCACCCACGCCGTCTACCCCCACCATCAGGTCTACGGGCAGTACTGCACCATCCACGAGTACGTCGACTGCCCGCCGGAACTGACCTACGACTACCTCCGTCAGGGCCACCACCTGGAGGAGTGGACCTGTAGCCTGCGGGACTTCGCTCCCTCCGGCACGCCCGGACTGTGGGTCGGCCGCGACCGGCTCGAGGACGACACCAGGATCTACTGCGAGGTGGTCGCCAACCCCGAGGCCATGACGGTGGATTACCACTGCTCGTGGGATCAGGGCGACAAGCTGTGGATGATCTACCTGATGCGCGTCGTGCCGGCCCCACTCGTGCTCGACAGGCCGGGGTCGGTGATCACCTGGACCAACTGCCGTCATCCCTACTACGACACGAACCCGCACCCCGGCCTGTCTCCCCGCCCCGGCCGGCCCTGGGTGGGGGACTACTGGGACCTGTTCTACGCGGGGCACACCGTGGAGATGAACAACCTCAAGGTGATCCTGGAACACCGCCACCGCAACGGTCAGCCGGTCAGCGTGGCCCCGGCGAGTGCGGTGGCCCGGTGACCACGGTCAGCCTCACCGACGTGGCGGGCTACCTTCCGGGCGATCCGGTCCCGGCGCGGTACTACACCGAGTACCCGGGAGCGGAGGACAAGCTCCGCGAGCACCCCATGTTCAAGGTCCCGCGGTCACGGCACCACGTCGCCGCGGACGAGACCAACACGGACATGATCGAACGCGCCGTACAGCCCCTGATCGAACGGCACGGCAGGGACGAGATCCGGGGCGTCGACGTACTGCTGGTGCACAGTCAGCTGCCGGATCTGCCGTTCGTCGGCGCGGGCACCGAAGTGGCGCGCCGACTGGGCCTGAACCCGGAGTGGCTCGTCGACGTGGCCAACGCGGGCTGCGCCTCCTTCGTGTACATGTTGAAGCTGGCCCGGCAGATCCTCACCACCACCGACGCGCGGACCGCGCTGATCTGCAACGCGCAGAGCGCCGCCGGCCAGTGCTTCACCCAGTCCGAGGTACGTCGGCTCGCGCAGGCCGCGATCCCGGGCGACGGCTGCGGAGTGGGATGGGTGACGACGTCGGCCGGCGCCCCGGTCCTCGACGTGGAGACCCGGCACATCGGCGATCACGCCGGTGACATGACCTTGGCGCTCGACGACGGTCGCAAGTACTGGGAACCGGGGGAGTCCCAGCCGCGGATCGGGTTCACCGACGCGAGCGTCGCCAAGGTTCTCGCACGCGGCAACCGTCTGGTCCCGGAGGTGATCACGGACCTGTGCCGACGGCTCGGGGTCGCGACCGCGGACATCGACGTCCTCGTCACCAACCAGCCGAACCGCACCTTCCTGCGCAACTGGACGGAGGCGTTGCAACTGCCCGCCGAGCGGCATCTGAACACCTTCGACCGGTACGGCAACCTCTTCGGAGCGGCCATCCCGGTCACCCTGGACCACGCGATCGCCTCGGGCCGGGTGAAGGACGGCGACCTCGTGGTGCTGGGCGGGTTCGCCCACGCCGGCGACTTCGCGGGAGCCGCCGCCGTGCGCTGGTCCGGCGGGCGAGGCTGACTCCGCGGCCGGTGACCGCGGTGCCTCGACGCGGCGGCGGCCATCTGCCCGTCGTACGAGGTGATCAGCCGCCGATGACGCCGTCAGCGTGACGTTCGGCCGCGAACGCAACCGAAGGGGCCCTCACGGAGATCTGGACAAGTGATTCACAACACATCGGTGAGGAGACAGAGATGACCCCCTGGAGCAGTGAGAGCCTCGGTTCCTGCGCGTTCGCCGACCCCTATGCCGTCCACCCCCGTGACACCGCCGTGCCGGCCCAGGCGCAGCCCCTGGACGACGGCGACTTCCTCCTGCCGCCCCCCAACCCCGCCCACCGCCTCGGCTTCACCATCGACCCGCAGGACGAGCGGCGCCTGGCCCTGCACGCGACCCTCACCGCCGCCGGCATTCCCCCGATGCCCGAGGACCGTGCGGTCATCGACCAGATCAGCGCGCTTCCGGCGGACGTCAACGAGGTGCTTCAGCGCTGGCTGCACCACACCCTGTGACACCGGTCAGGGCGGAGTCGTGGTCCGGGCACGTACTTCCCGGAGGAGAGCCGGTCGGAGATCATGAAGCATGGGCCCGGACGACTGGTACTTCACCGAAGACATCGACGACTTCCTCGCCCGAGCGGGAGACTTCCTGTGCTCGCGCCCCGTCATGCACAACACGCCCCTGACCACGCTCGCGAGAATGCGGGCACAGGGCGCGGGCGCACATGGCGGAGCCACCGTCTTCGGCCGGCTGGAGTCAGGGGGCGAGGTCCGGGCCGTCCTGTACCGCACCGCGCGCGGCCGCCTGACCGTCACGACGCTCGCCCCCGAGCAGGCCGACACCCTCGTCCCCCGGCTGACCCGCCTCGGGCACCGCGTTTCGGGCGTCACCGCGGACCAGGACACCGCCACCGCTCTCGCGGAGGCGTGGCATCGGCACAGGGGCGGCGCGGCGCCGGTACGTGACTGGTGGGGCCGTCTGCACCGGCTCGGCACGTTCACCCCGCCGGAGCCGGTCCCGGCGGGCCGGAGCCGGTCCCGGCGGGCCGGAGCCGGTCCCGGCGGGCCGGGGCCGGCCGGTGGGCGAGCGGGAGTACGGGCAAGTGATGCGCTGGTGCCGTGAGTTCGCCGCGGACGTCGGGGAAGCCGTCTCCGTGACCGCCGAGTCCTGGGACGGCACACGCTTCGCCGAGAAGCGCTACACCTTCTGGGAGACCCCGGACGGCACGCCCGTCTCCATGGCGGGCGCGAACCCGCTGGTCGGCGGCCAGGTCCGGGTGGACCCCGTCTACACCCCGGCCGGCCTCCGGGGGCGCGGCTACGCGGGCGCCGTCACGGTCGAGGTGAGCAGGGCCGCGCTGGCCGCGGGCGCGAAGGAGGTCGTGCTGTTCACCGACCCGGCCAACGCGACCAGCAACGCCCTCTACCGACGCATCGGATACGTCCCGGTCACCGATTTCGTCGGTTACGCCTTCTCCGGCTGACGGCTGACGGCTGACGGCTGACGGCTGACTGTCGACGGTTGACGGTTGGCGGCTTACTGTTGACGGTTGCCCGGCCGGACGTGCTTCCGCCTGTCCCGGTTATCCTGCCTCGTTCCGAACAAGCCAGGAGGTCCAGCACCATGAGCAGCACCATGCCGTCGCTTCCCGAGCGGATCGAGCTCTCGGGGGAGGGGCTCGTCCTTCGTGACTGGACGGAGGCGGACCTGACGGCGATGCCGGAGTTGTTCGATCACCCCGACATCGCCTACTGGACACCGCTCGTCTCCCCGTTCGACGAGGCCGCCGCCCGCGCGCGACTGGACCGGGACCGCCAGTTGCGCGCGGAGGGCACGGTCATTCTGCTCGCGATCACGGTCGACGGCGGAGCACCGCTCGGCGAGGTGATGCTGCGGCGCGCGCCCGAGGGCACGGAGATCGGCTACGCGGTGGGCCCCGCGCACCGCGGTCAGGGGCTGGCGGTGCGGGCGGTACGGGTGATGGCCGCGTACGCCTTCGAGCGGATGGGCGCCGAGCAGGTGATCCTGGAACTGGAGGCCGAGAACGCGGCCAGCGTCGCCGTGGCCACCAAGGCGGGCTTCACGCTGCTCGACGTACCGCTGATCACAGGTGAGGAGAAGGGGCGTCCCTTCACCCTGCAGACGTGGGGCCTGGATCGCCCTTGACCGGCGAGCCTCCTCATCGAGCGGTCGGTCGCCGACGGGAGGCGGCCGCTCGATCCCAGGGCGACTCCGGACGTACGGGCCGTGGCGGGGGCCGCGTTCCACGGTCTGCCCCAGCCGCTTGTCCGGGCGGCGGACCCGGAGACTTCACGGCGTCCGTACCTCCAGTTCACGCAGTTCGGCCGTGGCCTCCGCCTGCCGGGGGCTGTTGAGCTCGCGAAGTCCCTCGTGGGCGGCGAGCAGGGTTCGGCGAGCCTCCTCGTAGCGGGCCAGGTGGCGAAGCACGATGCCGAGGTCGAGGCGGGTGGTTTCGGCCCAGGTGGGCATGCTCGTGGTCTCGAAGACGTCCAGCGCCTGCTGGAGCGGTCGTTCGGCCTCCGGCCAGCGTCCCAGCGCCGCGAGGTCGTTGCCGATCTGCTGCCGGACCGCAGCGAGGTACACGGTGATCAGCTCGGTCGGCCGTCCGGGCACCTCCGCCCGGCAGATCGCCTCGCCGCGCAGGTGGATGGCCAGGGCCTCCTCGACACTGCCCGACTGACGTAGATAGCTGCCCAGCGTGTTCAGGACGGTGAGTTCGGCGAGGCGGCCCTGCACGGAGGTCTGGTCGGCCAGACAGACGGCGGCGTCGCGCAGCCGGGCTATGGATTCCTCGGCCCGGCCGGTGCGCTGCAGAGCCGCTGCCCCGTAGCCCAGCGCCCAGCCCATCTGGAGCCGGTCCCCGATCTCACGGGCCACCTCCAGGGCGGCGTCCGCGGCGACGAGTGCGGCGCCGGGGTCGTGGACGCAGACGTTGTACGACCAGGCCAGGAAGTTCAGCTGGACGGCCTCGTCCTGCCTGCTGCCCAGCGCGCGGGCCGCCTCGACCCCGTGCTGGAACAGCTCCACCCACAGCTCCCAGTGCTGGTTGAAATCGGAGAACCAGTGCATGGCCCTGGCCGTGTCGATCACTTGCCGGTGGTGCCCCCTGGCCTGCGCGTGCCGCACGGCCGCGAGCCATTGGGCCCGCTCGGTCTCCAGCCAGACGCGGGCCTGGTCACGGTCGGCGGGTGCGCCGACGGGGTCGGGATCGCCGTGAAGCGAGTCCTCGTGGGGGTCGGCGTCGAAGCGCAGCGCGGCCGCCGTGGCCCGGCGCAGCATCCACTGTGCCGTCCGGTCCAGCGAGGCTCGGGACACCTCGGTGCCGTCCTCGGTGGCCAGTTGTTCGGCGGCGAAGATCTTCAGGAGGTCGTGGAAGCGGTACCGCTCTGCCGAGGCGTCGGACTGCAGCAGCCCGGCATCCGTCAGTTCCTCGGCGCACCGGGCCACCTCGTCGACCGGCAGGTCGGCCAGGAGAGCGGCGCTCTCCGGGCTGAAGTCGCCTCCGGCGGCCAGGGAGGCCCGCCGCAGTACGGTCCTGGCGGCCGGGGTCAACTGCCGGTAGGACAAGGCGAAAGCGGCTCGTACCTGAAGGTCGCCGACCTGGAGCGTGTCCAGGCGACGGCCTTCCTGGGCCAGTTGGGCGGCCAGCTTGCCGATGCGTTCGTGGGGCCGGCCGGCGAGGCGTTGTCCGGCGATCCGTACGGCCAGCGGCAGGAGTCCGCACAGGTCCGCGAGGTCGCGGGCGGCCTGGGCCTCCTGCCGTATCCGCTCGGGGCCGACGATACGGCTCAGCAGCTCGACCGCCTCCTCCCGGCGGAACAGGGCGAGGTCGCTGCGGTGGGCCGATTCGAGACCGGCCAGGGCGTGACGGCTGGTGATGATCGTCAGGCAGCGCCCGGCGCCGGGGAGCAGGGGACGGACCTGGTCCTCGCCCGCCGCGTTGTCCAGTACCAGCAGCAGCCGCCGGTCGCGGAGCACGGACCGCAGGAGCCCTGACCGGTCGTCGGTCGCGGCCGGGATCGCTTGCTCGGCCACGCCGACGGCCCGGAGCAGGGACGCGAGGGCGTCGCGCGCGGAGGTGGGCTCCGGGTCCATGCCGTGCAGGTCGAGGACCACCTGTCCGTCCGGGAAGTGCGGCGCGAGAGCGTATGCGGCGTGTACCGCGAAGGCGGTCTTGCCGAGGCCGGGCTGTCCCGACACCACGCTGACCGCGGAACGGCCGGCGCCGACGCCCTCGGCCAGGGCGAGCAACCGGGCCAGGGCCGGACCACGCGAGACGAAGTCGCCGACGTCACGCGGCAGGGCCAGAGGGCTGTGGGCCCGCGGTCCGGCGGCCGGTCGCGGGCGCGTCCGTCCTCGGCCGGCGGCCCGCTCCAGCTCCGCGGCGGTGTCGTCGTCCAGGCCCAGCCCGGCGGCCAGGGCTTGAACGGTGCGCCGCTGCGGCCCTCGGGAGCGACCGCGTTCCAGATCCGCCAGCGCGCGGACGCTCACCCCGGCGGCGTGGGACAGCCGCTCCTGGCTGAGTCCGGCGCGTGTGCGCAGGGTCAGCAGCAGCCGCCCGAACTCCGTGACCGGTACGGCAGTGCCCATGTCGAATCTCCCTGTTCAGCGCTGTCCGGCCGCGAACTCTCCCTTCCCGGCAGAAGTATGACGGGTCGTAATCCTGCCGGAAGAACTGCCTGGTGCCTCCCGGAGTCCGACTGATCAACTTGCCCCGTTCGCACGAGAGGGCCGGACCTCCGGATTCCCGGCCCGGTCCGGGCGCGGAGTCCGCGACAGCGCCGGGCCCGGCGGATCGAGCGCCGGAACGATGTGATGCGGATCATGCCGTCGGTGCTCTCTTCAGGAAGTGGGATTCGTGGAGCGACTCGACCCCCTCGCCTGCCGCCGGGAGGGCGTACGGCTCCACGGCCACCCCGCCGGTTCCCGGGCCGCCACGTCGTCCCGCGTCCGCCACCCACGTGCAACGACCACTCGCCTTCAACCCGAACTTCTGGGGGAGACTTGCGCTTAACCGTGAAGAGAACACGCGTCTTCACCGTCGCAGTGGCCACGTCGGTGGCCCTCGTGGCAGGTATGACCGGCCCCACGAGGGCGATCGCCGCGCACACGACGACCACACCGCACACCGCACGCTTCGACGGCGACCAGCGGATCCGGCTCATCACGGGCGACCGTGTGGTGGTCGGCACCGAAGGCCACGTGGTGGGCTTCGAGGCCGCCAAGGGCCGTGAGCGCATACCCGTGCAGGTGCGGCGCGTCAACGATCACACCTTGGTGGTGCCCAGCGACGCGCAGCGCCTGATCGCCACGGGGAAGCTGGACCAGCGGCTCTTCGACGTCGCCGAACTCACCGACCCGCGGCTGCGCGAGAGCCAGGGCGACGGGCTCAAGCTGATCGTGCGGTACGACGGGGGCGCCGACGCCGCACGGGCCGAAGTGCGTTCGGCCGGTGACACCCGACTGCGGCGCACGTTCCCCACCCTCGACGCCGACGCCATCCGTACGCCGCAGGACGACGTGGCCAAGGTGTGGGAGGCACTGACCGACGAGCGGAAGAGCGGCGTGCGCGCCACCGCCTCCGGTATCGGCAAGGTGTGGCTGGACGGGGTGCGCGGGGCGAGCCTGGACCGCGGCGTCGAGCAGATCGGCGCCGACAAGGCGTGGGAGGCCGGGTACGACGGCACCGGCGTCAAGATCGCCGTCCTCGACACCGGCGTCGACAAGACCCACGACGACCTGAAGACCCAGGTCGTCGACGAGAAGAACTTCTCCGGCTCGCCCGACACCGTGGACCGCGTCGGGCACGGCACGCACGTCGCCTCGATCGCCGCCGGGACCGGTGCCAAGTCGGGCGGTACGTACAAGGGCGTCGCACCGGGTGCCGAGGTGATCAGCGGCAAGGTGCTGAACGACGAGGGATACGGGGACGACTCCGCCATCATCGCGGGCATGGAGTGGGCCGCGGACCAGGGCGCGGACGTGGTCAACCTCAGCCTGGGCGGCCCGGACTCCCCGGGCGTCGACCCGCTGGAGGAGGCGGTCGACAGGCTGTCCGCCGAGAAAGGGGTCCTGTTCGCCGTCGCGGCGGGCAACGACGGCGAGTACGGCGAGTCGACGGTCGGCTCGCCGGGCAGCGCGGACGCCGCGCTGACCGTCGGCGCCGTCGACAAGGACGACAAGCTGGCGTCCTTCTCCAGCGTCGGACCGCGCGTCGGTGACGGCGCCGTCAAGCCGGACGTGACCGCCCCCGGCGTCGCCGTCACCGCGGCCGCCGCCTCCGGCAGCCGGTTCGACACCGACCCCGGTGTCCCGCACCCGGCCCCCGGCTACCTGCGGCTCGACGGCACCTCCATGGCCACCCCGCACGTCGCGGGCGCGGCTGCGATCCTCAAGCAGCAGCACCCGACCTGGAAGGCGGCCGAGCTCAAGGGCGCGCTGATCGCGTCCGCCAAGGGCGGCGACCACACCGTCTTCCAGCAGGGCTCGGGCCGCATCCAGGTCGACAAGGCACTGGCCCAGAGCGTGATCGCCGATCCGGTCTCGCTGGACTTCGGCGTCGCACAGTGGCCGCACACCGACGACCGGCCCCTCACCAGGAAGATCGGCTACCGCAACCTCGGGAGCGGCGACGTCACCCTCGACCTGTCGGTGTCCGCGCTGGACCCGGCGGGAAAGCCGGCCCCGGCCGGGTTCTTCGCGCTCGGCGCCACCCGGGTGACCGTGCCCGCCGGCGGCAGGACCGAGGTCGACCTGACCGCCGACACCAGGATCGGTGACGCCGACGGCACCTACTCGGGCTACGTCGTCGCCACCGGCGCGGGCCAGTCCGTCCGCACGGCCGCGGCGGCCGTCCGCGAGGCGGAGTCCTACGACGTCACACTCAGGACCCTCGGCCGCGACGGCGAGGACGCGCGGAACTTCTCCAACACCCTGCTCGGCGTCGCCGGCCCCGCCAAGGGCTTCCAGGCCCGTATCGGCGACGAGCCGGGCCCGCACACGATCCGCGTGCCCAAGGGCTCGTACACGCTCGACACGGCCGTCTACCAGGACCCGTCGGACTTCACCAAGGGCACCGACTGGATCTCCCAGCCGAAGCTGGACGTCTCCGGCGACACCACGGTCACCGCCGACGCGCGTACCACCGAGCCGGTGGACATCACCGTGCCCGGCCTCGACACGGCGGACTTCGGGGGGACCTACTACGAGCGCGCGACCGAGATCGGCTCCGTCGGCAGCGGCTGGGTCCTCAGAGGGTTCACCGGCTTCCGCACCGCGCACATGGGTCCGGCCGTCACGGACGGCTCGCTCCTGCAGACCTGGGACGCGCACTTCCTCAAGGACGCCGGCTCCCAGTACTCGGTGGCCTACGGCGGCGGGACACAGAAGGTCGCGACCGGCTACACCAAGCACGTGAAGGCGGACGAGCTGGCGACGCTCAAGGTCGGCGTCGGCGCCTCCGCCGCCGGGAAGACCGCTCTCGCCTTCCCGTACCCCCGTCTGCCGGGCGCGCCGGAGGGCAACGCGTTCTCGGCGGCGCAGGCGGCGCCGGGCACGCGCACCTTCTACGTCTCCACCGCCGACGGCGTCAAGTGGCTGACCAGAGTCAGCCAGCTGGGCGAGCCCGACGAGTGGGGCTACCCGGCCTTCGACGGGGCCTACGAGATGTCCGAGCCGAAGCGCTACGAGGCCGGCAGGACGTACCGCGAGAAGTTCAACACCGGCGTGTTCGGCCCGCTCCTGCGCGAGAACACGGGTGTCTTCCGCACCGCACCCGACCCGGCCACGGGCGAGCAGCAGCTCATCGGCTCCCTGCCGCTGTTCGCCGACGGCAAGGGCCACCCGGGTTTCTCGACGTACACCTCGGCCACGTCGGCGCTGTACCGCGACGGCGTCAAGGTCGGCGAGAACGACGACCCGCTGAGCGGCGCGAAGCCCTTCACCGTCGACTCCGCCGACGCCGAATACCGGCTGACGACCTCCGTCGAGCGCTCGGCGAAGGTCGCCGCGGCCTCCACCCGCATCGACGCCGGCTTCACGTTCCACTCCAAGGAGGTCCCGGCCACCACGGCGCTGCCGGTGTCCACGGTCCGCTTCGCGGCCCCCGTCGACCTCGCCTCGCGTGCCCCGGCGGACACGCCGGTCCGCATCCCGGTGACCGTGCAGGGCTCGGCGGCCGGAAAGAACCTCGGGTCGCTCACCGTGTCCGTGAGCTACGACGACGGGACGACCTGGCAGCTCGTGAAGGTCGAGAGCGGCGGGATCTCCGTGAAGAACCCGGCGAAGGACAAGGGCATCTCGTTCCTCGCCGAGGTCACGGACAAACAGGGCAACAAGTCGACACTGGCGATCCACAACGCGTACTACGGCAAGTGATGTCGCCCCGGTGACGAGGTGCGGGTGACGAAGTTCGCGTGACGACGACGTGCTGGAAAGTGTTCAAGGACGCTTTCCAGCACGTTCGTTCACCGCCCCGGATCCACCGGCCGCCGGCCGGTCCCGGGCCGGGAGGGCCGGCCGCACGGGGAAGCGGGCCGGCGAGTCGGCGAGTCGGCACGAACAGGCCGCACCCCGGCGTCCGGCGACTTCGTTCACGCGCCACTAACGATTGACGGACCGCATGCCCGCCTCGTCGTACCGCTCGCCCGCCGCCTCGGGCAGCTCCGCGTCGATGCGGGCCAGATCCTCCTTGGTCAGCTCGATGTCGACCGCGGCGGCGTTCTGCTCCAGGTAGGTGCGGCGCTTGGTACCCGGGATCGGCACCAGGTGCTCGCCCTGCGCCAGTACCCAGGCGATGGCGAGCTGGGCCGGGAGCACGTCCTTCTCGGCCGCGATCTCCTTCACCTTCGCCGCCAGCCGCATGTTCGCCTCGATGTTGGCGTCCTGGAAGCGCGGGTTCTGGCGGCGCCAGTCGTTCGCGTCCAGCTCGTCCGGCGAGGTGAACCGGCCGGCGAGGAAGCCGCGGCCGAGCGGCGAGTACGGCACGAAGCCGATGCCCAGCTCACGGCAGGCGGGCAGCACCTCGGCCTCCACGTCCCGCGACCACAGCGAGTACTCGCTCTGCACCGCGGTGATCGGGTGTACGGCATGGGCGCGCCGGATGGTCTCCGCGCTCGCCTCGCTCAGGCCGATGTACCGCACCGTGCCCTCGGCCACCAGTTCGCCCAGCGCGCCGACCGTCTCCTCGATGGGTACGTCCGGGTCGACCCGGTGCTGGTAGTACAGGTCGATGTGGTCGGTCCCCAGGCGTTCCAGGGAGCCGTGGACGGAACTCCGGACGTGCTCGGCCGAGCCGTCCTGCCGGCCGACCGTGCTGATGTCGCCCGGTACGGCGTCGTCCATCCGGTAGTTGAACTTCGTCGCGATCACGTACTCCTCGCGATGCCCCCGGATCGCCTCGCCGACGAGAGACTCGTTGGTGAGCGGCCCGTACATCTGCGCGGTGTCGAGAAAGTTCACCCCGAGGTCGAGGGCGCGCCGGATGGTCGCGATGCCCTCCTGCTGATCGGTGGATCCGTAGAAGGCGGACATACCCATACATCCAAGGCCGATGGACGATACCTGAAGGTCTCGCAGACCGCGTTTCTGCATGTCGTGTCCCATGCCTTTCCTGCACGCTCGTCCGTCGTTCGAGCGCACGAAGCCGCTCGTCGGCCCAGCGGCGAATTCCCACGCCGGCATCTCGCGCGAGGCGGCCGGCGACACGGGCCGTGTGCGCCGTGATGTCTGCAACGCTACGAGTTCGAGCGCACTCCAGCGCAAGTCGATCGCACCACGCTGCCCGCCCGGCCGCGCCCGGCTCATGAGGTGCCGTAAACGAGTCCTGGCCCCTTGGGGCGGCTTCACGCCGCCCCAAGGGGCCAGGATCTTCGTAGCGGGGACAGGATTTGAACCTGCGACCTCTGGGTTATGAGCCCAGCGAGCTACCGAGCTGCTCCACCCCGCGTCGACAGACTCATCCTATGGCATCGGCGGGGGCCGGAAGTACCACCCCGACTACGGAGTGACGGCGGGGGCGATCCGGGACCCGCTCGGCCGGGGGATATCCGATGGTGCGCGGGGCGACTGGGCGGGATCATGAACGACCGCCGTCCCGTGCGAGGGGCGGCGGTCGTCGATCGCGCCCCTTGGAGGCCTCCTGCATGACTGTTCTGCCGCTGATCCGACGCGTGCTGGGCGACGGGCCCTTCGCCGAGACGGGACTGCCGGGTCTGGCCGTCGCCGACGACCGCTCGCGGCGGGTCGCCGTGGCCGGGGACGTCGGTGCTCTTCAGTGGAGCGGCGCCGGGACGGCGGACTCTCGCTGGACGGGGCACCGCGTCGGTGTCTACGACCGGGACACCCTGCGGTGCGAACACCTGGTGAGATCCAGGTACCCCGTGCTCTCGTCCGCCTTCCACCCCGCCCTTCCGCTTCTGGCCGTCGGCACGGGGTCCTACGACGGGGGCTACTCGTTCGAAGGCGAACTCCTTCTGCTCCACCTGGACTCCGGCGCCGTGGTGTCCGCGCTGCGGTACGGGCGCGAGGTGCTGGACGTCGCATGGCACGGCGAGCGGGAACTGCGTCTGGTCCTGGCGCCCTGTGACGACTGGGAGAACCCGGAAGCGCACGAGCAGGGGCACACGGTCGTGGTCTCCCGCGACGACTGGAGCGCGGTGGGACCGAGGACCGTCGAACCGGAGGAACTCGCGGCGCCCGCGCGACCGGTCGCGCGGGCGGATCACCGGGCGGAAACGCGCCGCTTCCTGGCGGACCTCGCCACGGCGGCCGGCCGGGAGTGGTCGCCCCGGCGACGGGTGTGGGCTGTCGAGAGCGGGGAGGACGGCCGTGTGCTGGCCGCCCTGGACGGGGTCCTGGCGGAGTCGTGGCTGCCGTCGGGAGAGCGGGACTGGGTGGTCGAGGACGAGCAAGGCGGCCGCCAGCTCGTCCCCGCCTCCGACGGGACATCCGTGTGGACCAACGCCGAACGCCGCCTGCGACGGCGGGACGAACGGTGGCAGCGGGACGCGCCCCGGATCGCACGCGTGGCGGTCGGCACCGGGGAGGTGCTGGAGACGTTGGACCTGGGCCGGTCCGGTGCTCTGGTCTCCGGCGGCGGCCGGGTGGTTCTGAGGCCGACGGACCGTGAGCGCAGGCGTCCGGAAGGGCTGACGCTGTTCGACCTCGACGCCCGGGAGGAGGGCCCGGAGGCCGGCTCCTTCGACCTGTTCAACCACGCGTTCCCGGTCAGGCGTGCCGGCCGTGCGTACATCCTGGTGGGCACGCGGCCTGAGGCGCCGCACAAGGACAAGTGGATCGTGGCCGTGGGCGCCGACGGGACGGCGCGGCGGCTCTTCCCGCACTCCTGGGCGCCGCAGGAGCACCACTTCGGCGGTCCGGCGGCCGAGTTCGGGCGGTCTCTGGTGTACGCGGGCACCGTCCATGACGGTGCCGGACTCCAGCCCGGTGGCGCCTACGTCGTACGGCGGTCGCTCGACGGAGCGGTGAGGTGGCAGCACCGGACCGATCATCCGGCCACAGCGCTCGACGTCGACGAGGACACGGTCTACGTCGCCTACAACTCGGGTGCCCTGACCGCACTGGACGCCGACGACGGCACGGTCCGATGGCACACCGGCCTCGAGGTCGACGGAACCCCGACCACGGCACTCTCCCTCTCCGTGACGCCGCACGGACACCTGCTCATCGGGACGGTCGACGGCCGCATTCTGGAGTGCTCGGTCCGGCGGTGACCCGGGCCGTCCTCGATCCCGCCCTCGTCATGGGGGCGGGGCGAGGGGGGACTTCGCCGAACAGGAGGCGGAGAACGCGTCGACGAAGGGAACCGTCATCGACCCCGACCGCACCGCCTGCACGCTGCCTCCTGGACATCGTTTTCCGATCAGCTTCAGAGCCAGCCCTCAAGGGGCCAGGGTGAGGTCACCATGGTTGGACTTGGCGAGCGACCGCCCGATGACCATGCGCTGAATCTGGTTCGTGCCTTCGAAGATCTGAGTCAACTTGGCCTCGCGCATGTACCGTTCGACCGGGAACTCGCGCGTGTAGCCGACCCCGCCGAGGACCTGCACCGCATCAGTGGTGACACGCATCGCGTTGTCGGTCGCGACGAGCTTCGCGACCGACGCCTCACGGCTGAACGGCAGCCCCGCGTCCTTCAGCCGGGCGGCGTGGAGGGTCGCAGCACGCGCTGAAAAGACCGCGGCCTCCATGTCGGCGAGCAGGAACGCGACTCCCTGGTGGTCGATGATGCGTGATCCGAACGTCTCCCGATCGCGTGCGTAGGCGATCGCGTGGTCGAGAGCGCCCTGGGCGAGACCGACCGCGACGGCCGCGATACCGAGACGGCCGGAATCCAGGCTCGCGAGAGCGATACGCAGACCGCCGCCCTCGGCACCGATACGCCGCTCGACCGGGACACGGACGTCCCGGAGGACCATGGTCGCCGTCGTGGACCCGGTCAGGCCCATCTTCCGTTCGGGCGCATCAGCGGTGAGGCCCTCGGTGTCGGCGGGGATCATGAAGCACGAGATACCCGTGCGGTCCTCCGAGGTGCGGGCCATGACCTTGTAGTAGTCCGCGTGGCCGCCGTGGGTCGTCCAGGCTTTCGCACCGTTCAGGACGTAGTGATCGCCGTCCAGACGGGCCCGGGTCCGCAGCGCGGCCGGGTCCGAGCCGGCGTGCGGCTCCGAGAGGCAGTAGGCACCCAGCAGCTCGCCACCGAGCATCGCGGGCAGCCACTCCCGCTTCTGCTCCTCGGTGCCCGTCGTCGCCAGGCCGAAACACGACAGCACGTGCACGGAGACACCTACGCCCACCGAAGCCCACACGGACGCGATCTCTTCGACGACCTGCAGGTACACCTCGTAGGACAGGCCGCTGCCGCCGTACGCCTCGGAGTACGGCAAACCGAGCAGGCCGACGCGTCCGAGGAGCCTGAACACGTCACGAGGGAATGCCCCGTTCGCCTCATCGGCATCCGCTCGCGACGCGAGTTCATCGGCCGCCAGCTTCCGGACCAGCCTGATGAGGTCGAGGGACTCATCGTTCGGTAACAGACGACGCGCGCTCATGGCACCTTCCAGCTGTCGGGGCGAAACATCGTTCGGAGACATCGGCGGGGTTCGGACACGCAAGGTGCCACCAGGTCTTCTTTATCGCGTGGTCAGGCAGACGAGTCCGGCCGACGAGGAGAAGACCGTCCTCTTGCCGCACGTTCACGGACCGTGATCCGTTCGGTCTCGGCCCCGAGCCGTTCCGCTTCGCTGTGACAGGCGGCCTCCCGCTCCCGAAGCGGCCGCAGCACCTCATCACGGCTCATCCGACCCACCTCTCGCGCCAGCTGATCAACCAGCTACCGCAACGAGACGGGCATCGCACCGGACACGGGCGACCCCGTTAACCTCACCCGACGGGGACGCGCGCCCGAGGTGATGAACGTCCCTGGTGGGATCTGATCGTCAAGATCGTGGAGGCTCGCACCGACGTCGTTCGGGTGGTTCTGTATGCCGGGCGATACCTGGTTGGACCGGGGCGTTCCCCACCGCCCGGTTCGAGCGCTGTACCGATGACGCTGTGTGCGCTGCGTCTGCCAGGACGACGGGTGGTGCGGCTCGTTGCCCTCGACCGGCAAGGGCGCCCAGAAGAAAGATCGGTGAGCCTGTTCGCAGGCGGAGGCCGCATCGCCGGATCGGCCTCTCCTTCGGGGATCCGCCCGCCGGACGAGACCGTTCGTGGCGGCCGGCAAGATCTCCCGATCGTCGGCCTTCACGCCGGTCGGCGCGAAGGCGGCGGGCAGGCCGCGCGGGGTGCACAGCAGGTGCGGGCGCAGGTCGCGGAAGTGCATAGGGTGCGGCGTGGAGGGAGTCCAGGTCAGGCGTCACAGCCGACCTCTGGACTCCCTCGCTTCATCTCATGCGGGCCGGCAGGCCCTTGGCATCGTTCATCCAGTCGGACCGGGAGTTGACACGTGAAACCTCAGACCATCGACGTGCGTCAGATCGCCGAACCGCGTCGGACGGCTGACCAGGGCGGAACCGGCCACCGCGCCCCAACCGCGCCGGCCACCGTCCACGCGTCCACCGTGTCCCTCCCCGGCCGGCACGACCAGCACGACCACCCCACCCTGCGCGCCGCGCTCGCCGCCGCCGTCGAGGACACGATCATCTACGACCTGGACGGCATCGGCCGCCAGTACGCCGCCCTGTGCGCCGAACTGCCCGGCGTCGCCGTCCGGTTCGCGATGAAGGCCTGCCCGGTGGACGAGGTGCTCGGCCAACTCGCCCGGCTCGGCTGCGGCTTCGACGCGGCGAGCCCGCAGGAGATCGCCCAGGCGCTGCGCACCGGGGTGGCCCCCGGGCTGATCCACTACGGCAACACCGTCAAGTCCGACCGCAACATCGCCGAGGCCTACCGGCTGGGTGTACGCGACTACGCCACCGACTGCCTGGAGGACGTCGGCGCGATCGCCGAACATGCCCCTGGCTCCCGGGTGTTCTGCCGACTGGCGACCACCGGCGAGGGCGCGCTGTGGGGCCTCAGCCGCAAGTTCGGCTGCTCGCCCGAGGACGCCCTGCGGGTGCTCGGCGCCGCCCGGAGCGCCGGGCTGGTGCCCTCCGGCCTGTCGGTGCACGTCGGCTCCCAGCAGATGACCGCCGAGGCCTGGGTCGCGGCGATCGACTCGCTGGCGGCGGTCCTGGAGGCGCTCAACCGGCGCGGCATCACCCCGGACCGGATCAACCTCGGTGGCGGACTGCCCGCCCTCGGCGTCCTCGACCGGCGCGGCCGGCCGTTGGAACCGCCGCTGGACAAGATGTTCGTGGTGATCCGGGAGGGCATGGAACGGCTGCGTGCCGTCAACGACGCCCCGCTGGAATTCCTGCTGGAGCCCGGTCGCCACCTGGTCGCCGACCACGGAGCGATCCGCGCTCACGTCGCCCGGCTCTCTTCCCGGCACCGGCTCGACGGCACCCGTGAGGACTGGATCTACCTGAGCTGCGGCAAGTTCAACGGCCTCTACGAGATGGACCAGTTGCAGTACCGCCTGGAGTTCCCCACCCATTTTGGCGGGCAGTTCGTCGACGCCACGGTGGCCGGCCCGACCTGCGACAGCGACGACGCGTACGCCCAGGGGGACGGCCTGGTACGGATTCCGCGCGCGATCACCTCCGGCGACCCGGTGTGGGTCCACTCCTGTGGTGCGTACGCCGCCGCCTACGCCACCCGGGGGTTCAACGGCTTCGCACCGCTGCCGTACACCTGCGTCGGAGGCCCGGCTCCGGACGGAGGAGGCGCGTGACCGACACCTGGATCCGGCTGCTTCGGGAGGAGGACTGGGACGAGGTGGTCGCGCTGGAGGAACGCACCTACGCCGCGAGCGGTCTGTCCGAAGGGCGGGAGGCGCTCCGCTCCCGGCACCGAGCCTCGCCCTCGACCTGTTTCGTACTGGAGCACTCGGGTGGCTTCGGAGGCTATCTGCTCGCATTGCCGTACCCGCTGTTCCGCTGCCCGGACCTGAGCCTGGCCGAGGAAGGCGCGGCACAGGAGAGCAAGGGGGGAAGCAACCTGCACACCCACGACCTGGCGATCGTCGAGCGGGCGCGCGGCCGGGGCCTGGTCCGCCGGATGCAGCGGCATCTGGAGGAGACCGGGCGGGCGGCCCGCTACCGGACCCTTTCCCTGGTCGCCGTGCGCGGCTCCGAGGCGCTGTGGTCCCGGCTGGGCTACCGCGCCCGGCCCGAGATCGGGCTGCCCGCGAGCTACGGTGCCGAGGCGGTCTACATGGCGAAGCCGCTGGAACCCGCTGTCACCGGTTCGACTCCCGGATCCCCTCCCAGAGTCGAAGCGGGCTGATGGGGATGCCCTCCGTGTCCGACGAGTTCCGCCACCCTCAACCGGCCGTCAAGGCACTGTCGTCCGTCAAGGCACTGTTCTTCGTCCTCGGATTCCGGTACGCCACCTGGGTTTCCGGACACTGGCCAAGTCGCGGACGCGTTCGTCCTGCCCGGACAGGCCGGCCGCAGCACAGCTGATCAAAATGCCGGGGTGATCGCCGGTCTCGGCCGCGGTACCGCCGACGCCACCGCGACCGTCCCCGGCGCCCTCGCCACCGTCGGCACTCCACCCGAGGTCACGGCCGTCCTCGCCGAGGACCTGCCCGACCACCCTGCTGGGACGGTGAGACGCGCCACGCGCGACAAGCGTCCACACACCGAGGTGGTCGGCAGGCCTTCGGCCAACTCATGGACGGGGAGCCGGAGGAGCAGAGCCCGTGCTCGTCAGTAGCGCCAGCGGACGGCCTCGATGACGTCCGTGTCCGTGTGCATCGCGAACAACTCCGCCTCCGCCCGCCGGACGGCCAGCACGGCCTCGTACAACTCGGGACCGAGGGCCTGCCGCAGCAGTGCGGACTTCTCGTAGGCGTCGATCGCCTCCGGCAGGCTCGCCGGGAGGCGCTCGGCCGCGCCGAGGGCGGCGGGGTCGCCCGGGGTCTCGGGCGGGAGGGGCAGGCCGGCGTCCAGGCCGGCGAGTCCGGCGGCCAGCACGCCGCCGATCTCCAGATACGGGTTGGCGGCGGCGTCGAAGCACTTGAACTCGGCATTGGCCTGCCCGGCGGCGGAGCCGGTGATCAGGCGCAGCGCCGCCTCCCGGTTCTCCAGACCCCAGCAGCGGTAGGCCCCGGCGAAACGGGAGGGAACCAGCCGCAGGTAGGAGGCGACGCTGGGCGCGCCGAGGGTGAGCAGGGCGGGCAGCTCGGCCAGTACGCCCGCGAAGAACTGCTCGGCGTCGGGGTGCAGTCCGTGGCGGCCGGGGCCGCCGTGCCCGAGGTTCCGGCCCTCTCGCCAGAGGCTGAGATGCAGGTGGCCGCCGTTGCCGATCGAGCCCTCGGTGAAGACGGGCGCGTACGAGACCCGCAGGCCGTGCCGAGCGGAGACGGCCCGGATGGTGTGGCGCACCAGCATCGTGGTGTCGGCCGCCTCGACCGGCCCCTCGGCGGCGACCGAGACCTCGAACTGCCCGGCGGCGTACTCGGGGTGGAGCTGGAGTACGGCCAACCCCTGGACGGTGAGGGCGCGCAGCACCTCCCGCAGGTAGTCGGAGTGCTCGATGAAACGGGTCATCCCGTACGCGGGCCCGACCGTCGCGGGGGCATCGGACGGGTCGGCCACCACCCACTCGACCTCGATCCCGGCTCGCACCGACAGCCCGCGCCGCTCGACGGCCTCGGTGACCTGGCGGGCGAATCGGCGCTGACAGCCGGGGTGCGGGGTGCCGTCCTGGGTGTAGCGGTCGGCCGGGGCCCAGGCCCAGCCGGGCTGGGCGGCGAGCGGCGTGAGCCGGTCGAGGTCGGGGACGAGCCGCAGGTCGCCCACCGGGCCGGTGCTCGAAGGCGCGGTGGTGATGGAGTCGTCGACCAGGGCGACGTCGAAGCAGGGTACGGCGCCGACGCCGTACTCGGCGGCGTGTTCGAGCTGGGTGAGCGGGACGGACTTCACCCGGGTCAGCCCGGCGTTGTCGACCCAGCCGAACACCACTCCGTCGATTCCGTCGGCGGCGAGCTGGGCTTCGGCCGCCCGGGCCTGGGCGGCCCGCTCAGCTCGGGGGTACGTGGTGGCCATGCCGATCATGCTGGCGTTCGCGGCAGCCGGTGCGCCAGTGGCCGGCCGGGAGTTCACTCGTCCGTGAACGGCCGGACCTGCGACGTGACTCAGGACGGGCGGCGTGCGAACTCGGCAGTCGCCACGAAGCCGATCGCCAGTAATAGGTAAATTGGAAAAGAACTTCGCTTGGTGAATGCGCCTACCGCAATGCGTGGCGGTCAGAACAGGGATGGCACTCGCATGAGTGAAACCCGCCGAGACCGTTTGGCCTCGACAGTCGTGACTGGGCTACGGTGCTCGATGAGCGGACGGTTTACCTCATCGACAAGGAATTCAACCCGGCGGGAAGTCCGGCACGGGATATCGAGAATTCCGGAAATGAGTGCTTCCGCCTTCCCCGCTGTGCGTGCTCCGGAGTGCGCAGTGCCCTGGGTCTCCTGTCATACATCTGCGTGAACAAGTTTGGAGCATCATGCCGCCCGTCGTTCCGCCGTTTCTGATCGGTCTCATCGTCGCGCCACTGGCCAAGCGTGTCCTCAAGCCGCTGATGCGCGGTGTCGTCACGACGTCCGTCGGTCTTGTCATGGAGGTGAAGAAAGCGGCCCAGGAGGCCGGAGAGAACATCCACGACCTCGCGGTCGAGGTGGCCGCCGAGATGGTGGCGGCGCAGATCGCCTCCGGTGACGACCAGCGGCCCACCGCGGACGCGGCCTCGAACGGCGAGAAGGACGAGGCCAGGACTCCGAAGATCCGCGCGACCGTCGGTGCCGCGAAGGCGTAGTGACGCCCTGATGCCCGCCCGCCGCCTGGGCGCGTCTTCCTGCCGACCGCGGAAGACGGGTCCTCGCGGCGGTCGGCCGCGGCCCTTTCGGCTGCGCCTCTTCCCCTCTCTCGGACTTTCCGCTCCGTCGCGGTAATCCGCCGTGCGCCGAATTCCGCCGCGCCCGTCGACGGATTATCCGTGACCTCCGCAAACAGGTGATCGTACGCATGTCATCGCTACTGGGTGCCGCAACCGGATTCCGGTCCGCGGAATGGGACGTGAATCCGCGCTCGGTCACTCCGGGCCGTCAGCGTTGGGACGTCAAGCTGGTGCTCGGACGGCCACGGACGGCCGAGTTCCTCGCCGCCGCGCTGCGCCGCGTTCCCGGGATCACCGAGGCCCGGGCCAACCCGGTCACCGGCGGGGTGCTCGTCCGGCACGATGCACGGCTGCGCGCCACGGACGTCGGCCGGATCGTCCGCAGAGCCGTCACCCTGGTCGCGGAGGATCCGGCCGGAGCGGGACGTCCGGCACCGGCCCGGCCCGTCGCCGCACCGGCCCCGCAGGCGGACCGCGGCCTGGTCGTGCGACCGGTGCTTGCCGTCGGCGCCGGGGTCGCGGCAGGGATCGCGCTGATCAAGGGGTCGGCGCCGAGCAGACAACTGGTGGCGGTGGGCGGGGTGGCCGCGGCGACCGCGGCCGTTCTCCGGAAGGCCTGGCGCGGAACGGCCGACGCGTCCCGGGAAGCGGCCGGGCCCGGCGTCGAGCGCCACCCCCTGGTGGAGATCGTCGGACCGCACCGGCGCCGTCTCTCCGGGGCCGTTGCCCTGTCCATCGCCTGCCAGGTCTCGGAGATGGCGCTCGGTACCTTCCTCGGCTGGACCGGACTGGTCCTCATCAAGGGGCAGGCGGCTCCGCTGGTCCGCCTCGGCCTGACCACCGCATCCGCCCAACTCTTCGGGCTGGCGGGGCTGATGACCGCCGCCTGCGCCGCCGTGGGGGGCCTCTCGTACGCCTCGAACCTCCAGTGGCGCCGGCTCGGCCAGGACATCGAGCACGACTGGCGCAACCGGACGTACGCCCATGTGCAGCACCTCGAACTACGGCACCTGGAAGGCGAGCGCACCACCCGGATCGCCGGCGCGCTCACCGACGACGTCCGTCAGCTGGGCACCTTCTTCGCCACCTCGGCCAACGACCTGCTGCAACTCGGCACCAGTCTGGCCCTCCTGGTGCCGCTGTTCCTGTTGCTGGCACCACAGATCGCCTGGATCGCGTTCCTGCCCATCCCGGTCATCGCCTGGCTGTCGTTCCACTACCAGGACAAGGTCGCGGCCGACTACGCCGTCTCCGGCGAGTACCGGGCCAGGCTGCACAGCCAGTTGGTGAACACGCTGGAGGCCGGTGCCACCGTCAAGAGCTTCTGCACCGAGGACTACGAGGCCGAGCGCATCGACCGGCTGAGCGGGGAGGTCCAGGACAGCAGTCGGCGGACCGACCGGAGCACGATCCGCCACGCCGAGATCGTCCGGGTCTGCACGACCGGCTCGATGGCCGGAACCCTGCTGATCGGTGGCCGGGCGGTGCTCGACGGCAGCCTGCCGTTCGAGGTGTTCAGCCCGCTCATCGGGCTGCCCCAGATGGTGTTGCTGCGGATGAACCGGCTCGGCGGCATCGTCGACCAGTACCAGCGCACGCTCGTCGCCTACGACCGGGTCCGGCGGCTGCAGGTCCTTCCCCTCGAGGCCGACGGCGACGGCGGAGCGCTCGACGTCGAAAAGGTGCGCGGCGAGATCGTCCTCGACGACGTGACCTTCGCCTATCCCGACCGGCCGCCGGTGCTGGAGGGGCTCTCGCTGGCCATTCCCGCCGGGCAGGTCACCGCCCTCGTCGGTGCCACCGGCTCCGGCAAGACGACCGTCGCCAAGCTGCTGATGCGCTTCCTGGAAACGGAGTCGGGCAGCGTGCTGCTCGACGGGCGGGATGTCCGCGACCTGCCGAGGCAGGATCTGCGCCACGCGATCGGGTTCGTCGCCCAGGACCCCTTCCTCTTCGACGGCACCATCGTCGACAACATCCGCTACGGCAGCTTCGGCGCCTCGGACGAGGCCGTGGTCGAGGCGGCCAGGATGGCCGAGGCCCACACCTTCGTCGCGATGCTGCCGGACGGCTACGACACGGTGATCGGCGAACGCGGCGCAGCCCTCTCGGGCGGCCAGCGGCAGCGGATCGCACTGGCGCGCGCGATCCTCAAGGACGCTCCGGTGGTGATCCTCGACGAAGCCACCTCCGCCGTGGACAACGAGACCGAGGCCGCCATCCAGCGCACGCTCCGTGCCTTCGCGGCCGACCGGACCATGGTCGTCATCGCCCACCGGCTCTCCACGGTCCGCCACGCCGACCGGATCTACGTCATGGACACGGGCGGCGTCGTGGCCGAGCAGGGCACACACGACGAACTCCTCGCTCTGCACGGACTCTACGCATCCCTCTGGCGGCTCCAGGCCGGAGAACTCGTCGCCTGACCGCAACGGCCATACCGGCCGCGCCACCGGCCGCCCCCCTGACGTCACCGCGGCCGGTGCGTCCCGGCGCGCCCTGTCCTCCTCCCTCCCCCCACATCTGTCCCACTCCCGGAGGTATCCCCCCATGCCCCGTCTCGACGGTGACTCCCTTCCCCTGACAGCGGCCCAGCGCGAGATCTGGCTCGCCGAGCAGCGCTCCCGGACGCCGATCCCGGGCTACCGCGTCGGCGAGTGCCTGGAGATCCACGGGCCGGTGGACCGGGAGCTGTTCGAGACCGCGCTGCGCCGGGTGGTCGGCGAGATCGACGCCCTGCACGTGACCTTCGTCGACGACGGCGAGGGCCCGCGCCAGGTCCTCCGGGAGAGCTGGGACTGGGCTCCGGCCCACCTCGACCTCAGCGGGGAGCCCGACCCCCGGGCGGCGGCCGTGGAATGGATGGAGCGGGACCTGCTGCGCCCGCTGGACCTCGCCCGTGACCCGCTGTTCGGCCACGCGCTGATCAAGGCGTCACCGACGGAGTACCTCTGGTACCTGAACTACCACCACGTCGTGCTGGACGCGATCAGCAGCTCCATGCTCCGGCAGCGGGTCGGCGAGGTGTACTCGGCACTGGCCGAGGGCGGCGCCGTGCCGCCCTGCCCGTTCGGCTCGCTGCGGGACCTGGTCGACAGCGACGCCGCCTACCGCGCCTCCACCGACTTCGCCGCCGACCGCGCCTACTGGACCGGGCGCTTCGCCGACCTGCCCGCCCCGACCCGGCTCACCGACGCCTCCGCGACCGACCCGCACCGCGCCCTCCGGCTGGCCGAGGAGCGGGAGCTGCGCCGTCCGGACGCCCTGCGGGCGGCGGCGGGACGTTCCGGCGTCCGGTGGTCCCGGCTGGTGGTCGCGGCGACGGCGCTCTACGCCCACCGGCTGACCGGCAGCCAGGACGTGGTGCTCGCCCTGCCCGTCACCGCCCGCCGGGGCGCCGACCGCGACCTGACGGCGGTGCCGGGCACGACGTCCAACGTGGTGCCGCTGCGGCTGACGGTGCGGCCGGACATGCCGTGGCGCGAACTCGTCGCCCAGGCGGCGCGGGAGGTCGAGACGGCCGTCGCGCACGAGCGCTACCGCAGCGAGGACCTGCTGCGGGACCTCGGCGCTCCCGGCAGCATCGGGACGGCGTTCCCGCTGATCGTCAACATCATGGCCTTCAACTCCAGGCCGAGCTTCGCCGGGCATCCGGCCTCCGTGCACCACTTCGTGTCCGGGTCCACCACCGACCTCGCCGTCTGGGTCTTCGACTACCGGGACGGCAACCCGCCGCTGCTCCGGCTGCACGGCTCGCCGGAGGCGTACGGCCAGGGCGACCTCGCCGGTCACCAGCAGCGGCTGCTCGCGCTCCTTGACACCCTCGCGGACTGCGACCAGGACGAGCCGGTGGGCCGGATCGAACTGCTCACCGCCGAGGAGCGCCGTGAGCCGGCGGAGCTGGGCTCAGGACCGGTGGCGCCGGCCCCGGCCACGAGCCTGCCGGAGCTGTTCCGGGAGCACGTCCGGGCGACCGGGGACCTGGTCGCGCTGGTGTGCGGCGACGTCTCGCTGACGTACGCGGAGCTGGACGCGCGGGCGAACCGGCTGGCGCACGCCCTGATCGCGCGGGGCGCGGGGCCGGAGCGGCTGGTGGCGGTGGCGCTGCCGCGCTCGGCGGAGCTGGTGGTGGCGATCCTCGCGGTGCTGAAGACCGGCGCCGCGTACGTCCCGGTCGATCCGGAGTACCCGGCCGCGCGGATCGCGTACCTGCTCGACGACGCGCGGCCGACGCTGGTGGTCACCGACTCCCGCAGCGGGGACCGCCTGCCGGACAGCGGTCCTGCCGACCGGCTGGTGCTCGACGACCCGGAGACGGCCGCCCTGGTGGCGGGTTGCCCGGCGGCCGACCCGATGGTGGCCGTCGACCCGGGTCATCCGGCGTACGTCATCTACACCTCCGGTTCCACCGGCAGGCCCAAGGGCGTGCTGCCGACCCACGGTGGTCTGCTCGACCTGCTCGCCGACCTCCGGCAGGTGCACTTCGCGCCGGTGCTGAAGGCGCGGCAGCGGCTGCGGGTGGCGCTGACCACCTCGGTGTCCTTCGACGCCTCCTTGAACCAGCTGCTCGCCCTGTTCGGGGGCCACGAGCTGCACGTCCTGGAGCACGCGACCTGGACCGACCCCGACGCCTTCGTCGGTTACGCGGCGCGTCGCGGACTGGACTACATCGAAGCCACCCCGTCCTACCTCCAGGTGCTCGTCTCCCACGGGCTGTTGAGTGACCCGCGGTGGCGTCCGGCACTGGTCGCGGTGGGCGGCGAGGCCGTCCCGGAGCGGCTGTGGGAGCAGCTGCGGGCGGTGGAGGGGGTGTCCTGCCTCAACCTCTACGGGCCGTCCGAATGCACCGTCAACTCGGTGGTCGCGCAGGTGGGTTCGAGCGCACGCCCGGTGATCGGCCGGCCCGTCACCAACGCCCGGCTGTACGTGCTCGACGGTGCCCTGCGGCCGCTGCCGACCGGTGCGGCGGGTGAGCTGTACATCGCGGGCGCGGGGCTGGCCCGCGGCTACCTCGACCGGCCGGGGCTGACCGCCGGGCGGTTCGTCGCCGACCCGTTCGGGCCGAGCGGGTCGAGGATGTACCGCACCGGGGACCTGGTGCGCTGGGACGAGGCCGGGAACCTGGAGTTCCTCGGCCGCACCGACGACCAGGTCAAGATCCGCGGCTTCCGGATCGAGCTCGGCGAGATCGAGGCCGTCCTCGCCGAGCACCCGCAGGTCGCCCGGGCCGCCGTGACGGTGCGCACCGAGGGGGAATCCCGGCTGGTCGCCTACGCGGTGCCCGAGCCCGGCGCCACCGTGACCGACACCGCCCTGCGCGACCACCTGCGGGACCGGCTGCCCCGGCAGCTGGTGCCGGCCGCCTACGTGCTGCTGGACGCGCTGCCGCTGACCCCGAACGGCAAGCTCGACCGGCGGGCCCTCCCGGCGCCCGAGCGACAGCCCGCCGCGCCGGGCCGCGCACCGCGCACCGCGACCGAACACCTGCTCGCCGGGCTGTTCGCCGAGGTGCTCGGGGTGTCCGAGCCCGGGCTGGACGACAGCTTCTTCGACCTGGGCGGGCACTCCCTGCTGGCCACCCGGCTGGTCGCCCGGGCCCGCTCGATCCTCGGCGTGGAGCTGCGGCTCGGCGACCTGTTCGACGCGCCGACGGTCGCGGAACTGGCGGCGGCGGTGGACGTCGCGGGCCGGGCGCGGCCGGCTCTGCGGCGGTGTGAGCGGCCCGAGGCGGTTCCGCTGTCCTTCGCGCAGCGCCGGCTGTGGTTCCTGCACCGCATGGAGGGCCCGAGCGCCACGTACAACATCCCGTTGGCGTTGCGGCTGTCCGGGAACCTGGACCAGCGGGCCCTGGAAGCCGCCCTGGCGGACGTGGTCGAGCGGCACGAGAGCCTGCGCACCGTCTTCCCGGTGCTCGACGGCGTGCCGTACCAGCGGGTGCTGGACCCGGGCGCGGCACGGCCGCGGCTGCGGGCGACCGAAGTGGGCGAGCGTGACCTGCCGGAGCGGCTGGCGGAGGCGGCCCGGCACGGCTTCGAGCTCTCCGGGGAGCCGCCGCTGCGCGCCGAACTGTTCCGGCTCGGCGCCGAGGAGCACGTGCTGCTGCTGGTGGTGCACCACATCGCCGGTGACGGCTGGTCGACGGGGCCGCTCCTGCGGGATCTGACGACCGCCTACGCGGCCCGTGCCGAGGGGGCGAAGCCGGAGTGGTCGCCGCTGCCGGTCCAGTACGCCGACTACGCCCTCTGGCAGGGGGAACTGCTGGGCGACGGCGCGGACCCGGACAGCCTGCTGAGCAGCCAACTCGCCTACTGGCGACAGAAGTTGGCGGATCTGCCCGAGCAGGTCGAGCTGCCGTTCGACCGGCCCCGGCCGACGGCGATGTCCTACCGGGGCGCCCATCTCCCGGTGCGGATCGACGCCGAGCTGCACCAGGGCCTGCGCGCGCTCGCCCGGGACGGCGGGGCCAGCCTCTTCATGGTGCTCCAGGCCGGGCTGGCCGCCCTGCTGGGCAAGCTCGGCGCGGGCACCGACGTACCCGTGGGCACGCCGATCGCCGGACGCACCGACGAGGCCGCGGACGACCTGGTCGGCTTCTTCGTCAACACCCTGGTGCTGCGCACCGACCTCTCCGGCGACCCGTCGTTCGCCGAACTGCTGGGCCGGGTGCGCACCGACGCGCTGGCCGCGTACGCGCACCAGGACGTGCCGTTCGAGCACCTGGTGGAGGCGCTGAATCCGGCCCGGTCGCTGGCGCACCACCCGCTGTTCCAGACCATGCTCGCCCTGCAGAACGCGCCGCTGGGCACGTTCGACCTGCCCCGGCTGCGGGTGGCGGCCGACCTGGTCCACACCGGGACGGCCAAGTGCGACCTGACCTTCATCGTGGCCGAACAGCCGGGTGAGGACGGCCTGTCGGGCGTGGTGGAGTACAGCACCGACCTGTTCGACGAGGCCACCGTGACAGGGATCGTCGAGCGGTGGCTGCGGCTGCTGCGCACCGTCGTCGCCGACCCCGGCCGGCGGATCGGACAGGTGGACGTGCTGTCCGCCGACGAGCTCCGCGCACTGCTTCCGGCGCGTACCGACCGGAGCGAGGCGCCGTCGGAGAGCGGCCTGACCGCGCTGTTCGAGCGACAGGTGCGGGCGACCCCGGCCGCCGTCGCCCTCACCGACGGCGAAGTCACCCTGACATACGGCGAGTTGAACGCCCGCGCGAACCGGCTGGCGCACGCCCTGATCGACCGGGGCGTGGGGCCGGAGCAGCTGGTGGCGCTGGCCCTGCCGCGCTCGGCGGAGCAGGTCGTGGCGGTGCTCGCCGTGCTGAAGGCGGGCGGCGCCTACCTGCCGGTGGACCCGCGGTACCCGGCCGCCCGGATCGCCTACCTGCTCCAGGACGCCCGGCCCGCGCTCCTCGTGACCACGAGCCGGACCGGCGACCTGCCGGGCGCGGACCCGGTGGACCGGCTGCTGCTGGACGCCACCGACCTGGACGGGCTGCCGGACACGGACCCGGAGGTCCCCCTCGACCCCGGCCACGCCGCCTACGTCATCTACACCTCCGGTTCCACCGGCAACCCCAAGGGCGTGGTGGTCTCGCACCGGAACGTGGTGCGGCTGTTCGGCACCACCGAGAAGCTGTTCGGCTTCTCCGCCGAGGACGTCTGGACGCTCTTCCACTCCTACGCCTTCGACTTCTCGGTGTGGGAGCTGTGGGGTCCGCTGCTGCACGGCGGCCGTCTGGTGGTCGTGGACCACGAGACCAGCCGCTCGCCCGGCCGCTTCCTGGAGCTCCTCGCCCGCGAGCGGGTGACCGTGCTCAACCAGACGCCGTCCGCGTTCTACCAGCTGATGCAGGCGGACGCGGAGGCCCCGGAGACCGGCCGCCCGCTCGCGCTGCGCACGGTGGTGTTCGGCGGTGAGGCGCTGGATCACGCCCGGCTGGCGAGCTGGTACGAGCGGCACCCGGACGACGCGCCGCTGCTGGTCAACATGTACGGCATCACCGAGACCACGGTGCACGTCACGTACGCGGCGCTCGACCGGTCCGGCGGCGCCGCCGGTGGGATCGGCACGGCCGTTCCGGACCTGCGGACGTACGTGCTGGACGCCCACCTGCGGCCGGTGGCCCCGGACGTGCCCGGCGAGCTGTACGTCGCGGGCGCCGGACTGGCGCGCGGTTACCTGAACCGGCCCGGCCTGACCGCCGGGCGCTTCGTCGCCGACCCGTTCGGGCCGCCGGGATCGCAGATGTACCGCAGCGGCGACGTGGTGCGCCGCGCGGCGGACGGCGGCCTGCGCTACGTCGGCCGGGCCGACCAGCAGGTGAAGGTACGCGGCTTCCGGATCGAGCTCGGCGAGATCGAGACGGTGCTGGCGGAACACCCGCAGGTCGCCCAGGTCGCCGTCCTGGCCCGGCAGGACCGGGCCGACGACACCCGGCTGGTCGCGTACCTGGTGCCGGCCGCGGGTACCGCACCGGGTCCGGCCGACCTGCGTGGGCACCTGCGCGAGCGGTTGCCGGAGCACATGGTGCCGTCGGCGTTCGTCGTGCTGGACACGCTGCCGCTGACCGCCAACGGCAAGCTGGACCACCGGGCCCTGCCCGCCCCCGACCTCGCCCCGGCGGCCTCCGCCCGCGCGCCGCGCACCCCGCAGGAACAGGTCCTCTGCGAGCTGTTCGCCGAGGTCCTGGGCGTGGCGTCGGCCGGCGTCGAGGACGGCTTCTTCGACCTGGGCGGGCACTCGCTGCTGGCCACCCGCCTGGCCGCCCGGATCCGCGCGACGCTCGGCGTGGAGATGCCGCTGCGCACCCTGTTCGAGGCGCCGACCCCGGCCGGCCTGGCCGCCGCCCTGGTGGCGGCCGGACCGGCGCAGACCGCCCTGGCACGGCGCGAACGTCCCGAGGCCATCCCGCTGTCGTTCGCGCAGCGGCGGCTGTGGTTCCTGCACCAGCTGGAGGGCGCAGGCGCGAACTATCACATCTCGCTGGCCTGGCGGCTGTCCGGGGATCTGGACCTGCGGGCCCTGGAAGCCGCGGTGGCGGATGTGGTCGAGCGGCACGAGAGCCTGCGCACCGTCTTCCCGGCGGTCGACGGAGTGCCGTACCAGCAGGTGCTGGATGTCGAGGCGTCCCGCCCGCGGCTGCTCGTCAGCCGGACCACCGAGTCCGAGCTGCCAGACGTCATGGCGGAGGCGAAGGCCCGTCGGTTCGACCTGGCGGTCGATGTGCCACTGCGTGCCGGGCTGTTCGAGCTGGCGGCGGACGAGCACGTGTTCCAGGTGGTCCTCCACCACATCGCGGGTGACGGCTGGTCGCTGGGCCCGCTCGCGCAGGGCCTGACCACCGCCTACACGGCGCGCCGCCGCGGCGAGGAGCCGCAGTGGGCGCCGCTGCCGGTGCAGTACGCCGACTACACCCTCTGGCAGCACGAACTGCTCGGCGACGCGGCCGACGGGGACAGCCTGTTCGCCCGCCAGGCGGCCTACTGGACCCGGCAGCTGGCCGATCTGCCCGAGCAGCTCCAGCTGCCCGGCGACCGGTCCCGCCCGGCGGTCGCCTCGCACCGGGGCGGTTCCGTGCGCGCCGGGCTGGACGCCGAGCTGCACCGCGGGCTGCGCGAACTCGCCCGCGCCCACGGCACCAGTCTGTTCATGGTGCTCCAGGCAGGGCTGGCGGTGCTGCTGAGCAAGTTCGGCGCGGGCGACGACATCCCGGTCGGCAGCCCGGTCGCGGGCCGTACCGACCAGGCGCAGGACGAGCTGGTCGGCTACTTCGTCAACACCCTGGTCTTCCGTACCGACACCTCGGGCGATCCGACGTTCGCCGAACTGCTGGGCCGGGTCCGGGAGACCGCGCTGGCCGGGTACGCGCACCAGGACCTCCCGTTCGAGTACCTGGTCGAGGCACTCAACCCGGTCCGGTCGCTGGCGCACCACCCGCTGTTCCAGGTCATGCTGGTGCTGCAGAACGCGCCCCGGGCCGACTTCGCGCCGCCCGGGCTGAGCGTCGGCGACATGCCGTCGACGTCGACCACCGCCAAGCTCGACCTGATCTTCACCATGTCCGAGCGGCACGCGCAGGACGGCTCCCCGGAGGGGATCGACGGGTCCGTCGAGTACACCGGCGACCTGTACGACCCGGCCACCGTCGAGACGATGATCGAGCGGTGGGAGCGGCTGCTCCGCGCCGTGGTGGCCGACCCGCGGCGGAGGCTCAGCCGGTTCGGCCTGCTCACCGCCGAGGAGCAGGGTGAGCTGACGGCGCTGGGTACCGGCCCCGCGGCCCAGACCTTCACCGAGAGCCTGCCGGAGCTCTTCCGGGCTCAGGTGCGTGCGACTCCGGACGCCGTCGCGCTGGTGGGGCCGGAAGCGTCGCTGACGTACGCGGAGCTGGACGCGCGGGCGAACCGGCTGGCGCACGCCCTGATCGCGCGGGGTGCGGGGCCGGAGCGGCTGGTGGCGGTGGCGCTGCCGCGCTCGGCGGAGCTGGTGGTGGCGATCCTCGCGGTGCTGAAGACCGGCGCCGCGTACGTCCCGGTCGATCCGGAGTACCCGGCCGCGCGGATCGCGTACATGCTCGACGACACCCGGCCGGTCCTGGTGGTGACCGACGCCCGCACCCGGGACCGCCTGCCGGACACCGGTCCCGCCGGATGGCTGGTGGCCGACGACCCGGAGACGACCGCGCTGCTGGCGGGTTGCCCGGCGGCCGACCCGATGGTGGCCGTCGACCCGCGCCATCCGGCCTACGTCATCTACACCTCCGGTTCCACCGGCAGGCCCAAGGGCGTGGTGGTGACCCACGGCAGCCTGCGCAACCTGTTCGCCGACCAGGGTCCGCTGATGTTCCGGACGGGGGAGCGGCTGCGGGTGGGGCTGACCACGTCGGTGTCGTTCGACGCCTCCTGCGACCAGATGTTCGCCCTGTACGCCGGCCACGAGCTGCACGTCCTGGACGAGGAGACCTGGACCGATCCGGACGCCTACCTCGAGTACGCGGCGCGGGTCGGGCTGGACACGGTCGGCGGTACCCCGTCCTACCTGCAAGTCCTCGTCGATCACGGGCTGTTGGACAACCCGCGGTGGCGTCCGTCGCTGGTCGGGCTGGGCGGGGAGACCGTTCCGGAGCGGCTGTGGAAACGGCTGCGGGCGGCCGACGGGGTGTTCGCCCTGAACTACTACGGGCCGGCCGAGTGCACGGTGGACTCGACCTTCGCACCGCTGGAGTCGAGCCCGCGCCAGGTGATCGGCCGGCCGCTCGGGGGTGTCCGGTTGCACGTGCTCGACGCCGCGTTGCAGCCGGTGCCCGAGGGCGTGCCGGGCGAGCTGTACATCGCCGGTGCCGGGCTGGCGCGCGGTTACCTGAACCGGCCGGGCCTGACCGCGGGACGGTTCGTCGCGGACCCGTTCGGTCCCGGCGGTTCGCGGATGTACCGCACCGGTGACCTGGTGCGGTGGGGCCCGGACGGGAATCTGGAGTTCCTCGGCCGCACCGACGACCAGGTCAAGCTCCGGGGCTTCCGGATCGAACTCGGCGAGATCGAGACGGAGTTGGCGGAACACCCGCGGGTCGCGCAGGCCGCCGTGACCGTCCGGCAGGACCGGGCGGGGGACACCCGCCTGGTCGCCTACCTGGTGCCCGCCACCGGGGCGGAGCTTCGGCCGGAGGACCTGCGGGCGCACCTGCGCGGGCGGCTGCCCGACTACATGGTGCCCGCCGCGTTCGTCTCCCTCGACGTCCTGCCGCTGAACGCCAGCGGCAAGCTGGACCGGCGCGCCCTGCCCGAGCCCGAGTACGCGGGGTCGCGGGTCGGCCGGGCCCCGCGCACTCCTCAGGAACACGTGCTGGCCGGGCTGTTCGCCGAGGTCCTTGGCGTGCCGCGGGTCGGTGTCGACGACGACTTCTTCGACCTGGGCGGGCACTCCCTGCTGGCCACCCGGCTGGTCGCCCGGGTCCGTGCGGCCCTGGGCGTGGAACTTGCGCTGCGCACCCTGTTCCAGACCCCGACGGTGGCCGGGCTGGCCGCCGGGCTGGGCGGCGCGGACCGGGCCCGGCTCGCCCTGGAGCGGGCGGAGCGGCCCGAGCTGGTGCCGTTGTCGTCCGCTCAGCGGAGGCTGTGGTTCCTGCGCCAGCTGGAGGGCGCCGACTCGGTCTACAACATGCCGCTCGCGTGGCGGCTCTCGGGGCCACTGGACCTGGCGGCCCTGGAGGCGGCGCTGGGCGATGTCGTCGACCGGCACGAAACCCTGCGCACGGTCTTCCCGGCCGCGGACGGCGTGCCCCACCAGCGGGTGCTGGCCACCGCGGAGGCGCGCCCGAGGCTGTCGGTCACCACGGCCGACGAGACGGACCTGCCGGAACTGCTGACGGGGGCCGCGGCGCGCGGATTCGACCTCGCGGCCGAACCGCCGCTGCGCGCCGAGGTGTTCGAGGTCTCGGCGGACGAGCACGTGCTGCTCCTGGTGATGCACCACATCGCCGGTGACGGCTGGTCGCTGGGCCCGCTGGCCGCCGACCTGGCCACCGCGTACGCGGCACGCGGCCAGGGCGAGGAACCGCGGTGGACGCCACCGCCCGTGCAGTACGCCGACTACACCCTGTGGCAGCAGGAGCTGCTCGGCGACCCGGCCGACCAGGACAGCCTGTTCGCCCGCCAGCAGGCCTACTGGACCGAGCGGTTGGCGAACCTGCCGGAGCAGATCCGGCTCCCCGCCGACCGCCCCCGCCCCGCGACCCCCTCCTGCTCCGGCGGCCACCTCGCGATCGAACTGGACGCCGAACTCCACGCCGGGCTGGTCCGGCTGGGCCGGGAGCACGGCGCCAGCGTGTACATGGTGTTGCAGGCCGCCCTGGCGTCGCTGCTGGACAAGCTCGGCGCGGGAGAGGACATCCCGGTCGGCAGCCTGATCGCGGGCCGGACCGACGAGGCCCTGGACGGCCTTGTCGGGTTCTTCGTCAACACCCTGGTGCTCCGCACGGACACCGGCGGCGACCCGACCTTCGCCGAGCTCCTTGTCAGGGTCCGCGAGGGCGCGCTGGCCGCGTACGCACACCAGGACCTGCCGTTCGAGCACGTCGTCGAGGCCCTCAACCCGTCCCGGTCGCTCGCCCGTCAGCCGCTGTTCCAGGTGCTGCTCGCGCTGCAGAACGTGCCCCGCACCGAGTTCGCCCTGAGTGGTCTGGCCGCCGAGATCGTCCTGGTGCGGACGCCGACGGCGATGTTCGACCTCGGCTTCCACCTGCTGGAGCGCGGCGGCACCGGCGGGCCGGCCGAGGGCATCGCCGGGCGGGTCGAGTACAGCACCGACCTCTTCGACCCCGCCACGGTGGAGGCACTGGTCGCCCGGTGGCTGCGGCTGCTGGCGTCGGTGGTCGCCGAACCGGACCGGCCGCTGAGCCGGATCGACGTCCTCACCGCCGAGGAGCGGCACGAGCTGCTGGTCGTACGCAACGACACCGCCCGCCCGGCTCCCGACGCCGGCCTGCCCGCTCTGTTCGAGGCGCAGGTCCGGGCGACCCCGGAGGCCCCGGCGGTGGTGTTCGAGGACACCGTGCTGACCTACCGCGAACTGAACCGCAGGGCCAACCGCCTGGCGCACGCGCTGATCGCGCGCGGGGTGGGGCCGGAGCAGGTCGTCGCCCTGCGGCTGCCGAGGTCGACCGAGCTGGTGGTCGCCGTCCTCGCGGTGCTCAAGACGGGCGCGGCGTACCTTCCGGTCGACCCGGACTACCCGGCCGCCCGTATCGCGTACATGCTGGACGACGCCCGGCCCGCCGTGGTGCTCGACGACCTCGCGGCCGTCACACCGGACGGGGACCTGCCGGAGCACGATCCGGCCGTCGCCGCGGACCCGCGGCACCCGGCCTACGTCATCTACACCTCGGGCTCCACCGGCCGGCCCAAGGCCGTGGTGATGCCCGCCGCCGGGCTGCTGAACCTGCTGGCGTGGCACCACGGGTCCGTCGGCGGCGAACCCGGCACGCGTACCGCGCAGTTCACCGCGATCAGCTTCGACGTCTCGGTACAGGAGACGCTCTCCGCGCTGCTGTACGGCAAGACCCTCGTGGTGCCGACCGAGGAGCAGCGCCGCAGCGCCGAGCTGTTCGCCCGCTGGCTGGACCGGCACGGGGTCGAGGAGCTGTTCGCGCCCAACCTGGTGGTCGAGGCGCTGGCCGAGGCCGCCGAGGAGGCAGGGCTCGAACTGCCGAAGCTGCGGATGGTCGCGCAGGCCGGCGAGGCGATGCGGCTGGGCGGTGCGGTACGCCGCTTCCAGGCCCGGCGGCCGGGCCGGGAGCTGCACAACCACTACGGCCCCGCCGAGACCCATGTGATCACCGCCTACCCGCTGCCGGCCGACCCCGCCGACTGCCCGCTGCCGGTACCGATCGGCCGGCCGATCGCCAACTGCCGGGTATACGTGCTGGATTCGGCGCTGCGACCGGTCGCCCCCGGCGTGCTGGGTGAGCTGTACCTCGCCGGGGCGGGACTCGCCCGCAGCTACCTGAACCGGCCCGGGCTCACCGCCACGCGGTTCGTCGCCGACCCGTACGGTCCGCCCGGCGCGCTGATGTACCGCACCGGCGACCTGGTCCGCTGGCGCGCCGACGGCGAGCTGGAGTTCGCGGGCCGGGTGGACCACCAGGTGAAGATCCGCGGGTTCCGGGTCGAGCCGGGCGAGATCGAGGCCGAGCTGGCCGCGCACCCGGGTGTCGCCCAGGTCGCGGTGCTCGCCCGGGTGGACCGTCCGGGCGAGACCCGGATCGTCGCGTACGTCGTTCCCCCGGCCGGGACCGGGGCGACCGCGGCGGCGCTGGCGGCGTACCTGCGCGACCGGGTGCCGGAGCACCTGGTGCCGTCCGCGTTCGTGCTGCTCGACGCGCTGCCGCTGACGCCGAACGGGAAGCTGGACCGGGCGGCGCTGCCCGTGCCCGAGTCGGTGGCCACGCCGACGGGCCGGGCTCCGCGCACGCCGCAGGAGCAGATCCTGTGCGAGCTGTTCGCCGAGGTTCTTGGCGTGCCGCGGGTCGGGGTCGACGACGGCTTCTTCGACCTGGGCGGGCACTCCCTGCTCGCCACCCGGCTGGTCTCACGGGTCCGGGCGACCCTCGGTGTCGAGCTGGAACTGCGCAGCCTGTTCCGGGCGCCGACGCCCGCCGGGATCGCGGCCGGGCTGCACGACGCCGGCACCGCGCGGCAGGCCCTCGTTCCCCGGCCCCGCCGCGAACCGATGCCGCTGTCGTTCGCCCAGCGCCGGCTCTGGTTCCTCCAGCAGTTCGGGGCGCCGAGCGCGACCTACCACATGCCGCTCGCCCTGCGGCTGTCCGGCGACCTCGACCGGGCCGCGCTGAGCGCCGCGCTCGCGGACGTGGTGGCCCGGCACGAGACCCTGCGCACGGTCTTCCCGCACACCGACGGAGTCCCGTACCAGCGGGTGCTGGACACCACCGAGGCCGCCGTCCCGCTGACCGTACGCGCGGCGGGCGAGGCGGAGCTGCCCGCCCTGCTGCGCGAGGCGGCGGTGCGCGGCTTCGACCTGACCTCGGAAGTACCGCTGCGGGCGGAGCTGTTCGCGCTCGCGCCGGACGAGCACGTGCTGCTGCTGGTGATGCACCACATCGTCGGGGACGGCTGGTCCATGGGCCCGCTGGCCCGTGACCTGGCCACCGCCTACACCACCCGGCGGGGCGGCGGGGCGCCGGCCTGGCCGCCGCTGCCGGTCACCTACGGCGACTACACCCTGTGGCAGCACGAGATCCTCGGCGACGAGCACGACACGGACAGCGTGTTCGCCCGTCAGGTCACCTACTGGACCGAGGCGCTGGCGGGGCTGCCCGAGCAACTGCGGCTGCCCGCCGACCGGCCGCGCCCGGCCACCATGTCGTACGGCGGCGACCTGCTGGAACTCCGGATCGACGCCGAACTGCACGCGGCGCTGGTGGAGTTGGCGCGACGCTCGGGCGCGACCCTGTTCATGGTGCTGCAGGCGGCGCTGGCCGCGCTGTACACCCGGCTGGGCGCGGGCACGGACATCCCGATCGGGTCTCCGATCGCGGGACGTACCGATGAGGCGCTGGACGATCTGGTCGGCTTCTTCATCAACACGCTGGTGCTGCGCACCGACACGAGCGGTGATCCGACGTTCGCCGAGCTGCTGGGCCGGGTGCGGGAGACGGCGCTGTCGGCGTACGCGCACCAGGACGTGCCGTTCGAGCACCTGGTGGAGGCACTGAACCCGTCCCGCTCGCTGTCCCACCACCCGCTGTATCAGACCGGGCTGGTCGTGCAGAACGCGCCGGGCGGTGACTTCGAGCTGCCGGGTCTCCGGGTCTCCGGGGTGACCGTGCTCACCGGGACCGCGCGGCTCGACCTGACCTTCGGGTTCGCGGAGGAGCACGGGCCCGACGGCGCGCCGGCCGGGATCGGCGGTGCGGTCGAGTACAGCACCGACCTGTTCGACCGCTCGACGGTCGAGGTCCTGGTCGCCCGGTGGACCAGGCTGCTGGCCGCGGTCGCCGCCGCGCCCGACCGGCCGATCGGCGCGATCGACCTGCTGTCCGACGGGGAGCGCCGCGAGCTGCTGCCCGCCGTCGAGGGCCGGGCGGCCGGGGTGAGCCTGCCGGAACTGTTCGCGGCGCAGGTGGCGGCGGCACCGGACGCGGTCGCGCTCGTCTGCGGCGATGTCGAGTTGACGTACCGTCAACTCGACGCCTGGGCGAACCGGTTCGCGCACGCGCTGATCGATCGGGGTGTCGGTCCGGAGCAGACCGTGGCCGTGGCCCTGCCGCGCTCGGTGGAGTCCATGGTGGCCGTCCTGGGCGTGCTCAAGGCCGGGGCCGCGTACCTGCCCGTGGATCCGGCGTACCCGGCGGCACGGATCACGTACATGCTGGACGACGCGCGGCCCACGCTGGTGATCGACGATCCGGCGGCGGTGACCGAAGGGAACTGGCCGGACACCGGCCCGCGGACCGCGCTCGACGTCCGGCACCCGGCATACGTCATCTACACCTCGGGCTCGACAGGCCGGCCCAAGGGCGTCGTGGTGAGCCACACCGGCGTGTCGGGCCTGGTGGCGGCGCAGGCCGAGAGGCTCGGCGTGGCGCCGGGCAGCAGGGTTCTCCAGTTCGCCTCGCCCAGCTTCGACGCGTCCTTCTGGGATCTGTGCGGTGCCGTGCTCACCGGCGCCACCCTGGTCCTGGCCCCGTCCGAGGCCCCGCTGGAGGCCCTGACGGACCGCCGGCTCGGCGTCACCCACGTGACGCTTCCGCCCTCGGCGCTGGCCGCGCTGGAGAGCGCCGACCTCACGGCCACCACCCTGGTGGTGGCCGGTGAGGCCTGCACGCCGGAGCTGGTGGCCCGGTGGGCGCCGGGCCGGCGGATGATCAACGCGTACGGTCCGACCGAGACCACGGTGTGCGCGACCATGAGCGACCCGCTGACCCCGGGGCGCGGTGTACCGCCGATCGGCCGATCGGTCGCGGGCTTCCGGGCGTACGTCCTCGACGAGCGGCTGCGCATCGTGCCGCCGGGGGTGGCGGGGGAGTTGTATGTCGCCGGCCCCGGTCTGGCGCGTGGGTACCTGAACCGGCCCGGGCTGACGGCCGGACGGTTCGTCGCCTGCCCGTTCGGCCCGGCGGGTGAGCGCATGTACCGCACCGGGGACGTGGTGCGCCGGCTGGGCTGGGGGTCCCCCCGGCCGGAGGCTGGGGGAGAGCTGGAGTACGTCGGCCGTGCCGACGACCAGGTGAAGGTGCGCGGCTTCCGGGTCGAGCCCGGCGAGGTCGAGGCGGCGCTGGCCGAACACCCCGCCGTCGCCCAGGCCGCCGTGCTCGCCCGGGACGACCGGCTCATCGGCTACGTCGCGTCCCGTCCCGGCACGGTCGTACGTCCGGCGGAGCTGGCGGCGTACCTGCGGGACCGGCTGCCCGACTACCTGGTACCGGCTGTCTTCGGGGTGCTGGACGTGCTGCCGCTGACACCGAGCGGGAAGCTGGACCGGGCGGCACTGCCCGCTCCCGATCGCGGCCCGGCCGAGGTCGGGCGGGCGCCGCGCACCCCGCAGGAGCAGATCCTGTGCGAGCTGTTCGCCGAGGTCCTTGGCGTGCCGCGGGTCGGGCTCGACGACGGCTTCTTCGACCTGGGCGGGCACTCCCTGCTCGCCACCCGGCTGGCCGCGCGGGTGCGCTCGGTGCTCGGAGTGGAGCTGGGGCTGCGCGCGCTGTTCCAGGCGCCCACCGTGGCCGGCCTGGCCGAGGCGCTGGCCGGGGCCGGCCGCGTACGCCCGGCGCTGACCACGCACGAGCGGCCGGAGGCGGTGCCGCTGTCCTTCGCCCAGCGTCGGCTCTGGTTCCTGCACCGCATGGACGGCACCGCCGCGACCTACCACATCCCGCTGGCGCTCCGGCTGACCGGGACGCTCGACCGGGCGGCGCTGGACGAGGCGCTGGCCGACGTGATGGCCCGGCACGAGAGCCTGCGCACCGTCTTCCCGGAGGTCGACGGCGTACCCCGCCAGCTCGTCCTGGACCCGGCCGAGGCCCGGCCCCGGGCGCGGCTGACCGAGGTGCCGGAGGCCGAACTGTTCGAGCGGCTCGCCGAGTTCGCACGGCGGCCCTTCGACCTGGAGGCCGAAGCGCCACTGCGGGCGGAGCTGTTCGCGCTCGCGCCGGACGAGCACGTGCTGCTGCTGGTGATGCACCACATCGCCGGTGACGGCTGGTCCACCGGCCCGCTGGCACGCGACCTGGCCGAGGCGTACGCCGCCCGCTGCGAGGGCCGCGCGCCGCACTGGCCGGCCCTGTCGGTGCAGTACGCGGACTACACGCTGTGGCAGCGCGACCTGCTCGGTGACACCGCCGACCCGGAGAGCCGGTTCGCCGAGCAGCTCGACTACTGGAAGCATCAGCTGTCCGACCTGCCGGAACTGCTCCAGCTGCCCGCCGACCGGCCGAGGCCGGCCGTCGCCGGCTGGCGCGGGGACCATGTCGGCCTGGAGCTGAGCCCTGAACTGCACGCGGCCCTGGTGGAGTTGGCCCGAAAGTCGGGCGCGAGCCTGTTCATGGTGCTGCAGGCGGCGCTGGCGGCGCTGTACACGCGGTTGGGCGCGGGCACGGACATCCCGATCGGGTCTCCGATCGCGGGACGTACCGACGAGGCGCTGGACGATCTGGTCGGCTTCTTCGTGAACACGCTGGTGCTGCGCACCGACACGAGCGGTGATCCGACGTTCGCCGAACTGCTGGGCCGGGTGCGGGAGACGGCGCTGTCGGCGTACGCGCACCAGGACGTGCCGTTCGAGCACCTGGTGGAGGTGCTCAACCCGTCCCGCTCGCTGTCCCACCACCCGCTGTTCCAGACCATCCTGGCCGTGCAGAACGCTCCGATGGGCCGGTTCTCCCTGCCCGGCCTGGACGTCGCCACCTACGCGGTGGCCACCGGAACCGCCAAGTTCGACCTCGGTGTGAGCCTCGTCGAACAGTTCGCTCCGGACGGCGGCCCGGCGGGGATCGTCGGCGCGGTGGAGTACGCCACCGACCTGTTCGACCGCTCGACGGTCGAGGCGCTCGCCAGGCGCTGGACGCGACTGCTGGAGGCGGTCACCGCCGACCCGGACCGGTCGATCGGACGGATCGAGATCCTCGACGCCGACGAGCGGCACCGTCTGCTGGAGCGGGGCAACGCGACCGCCCGGGAGGTGGATGCCGTCCCGGTGCCGCAGGCGTTCGCGGCGCAGGTGGCGGCGGCACCGGACGCGGTCGCGCTCGTCTGCGGCGATGTCGAGTTGACGTACCGTCAACTCGACGCCTGGGCGAACCGGTTCGCGCACGCGCTGATCGATCGGGGTGTCGGTCCGGAGCAGACCGTGGCCGTGGCCCTGCCGCGCTCGGTGGAGTCCGTGGTGGCCGTCCTGGGCGTGCTCAAGGCCGGGGCCGCGTACCTGCCCGTGGATCCGGCGTACCCGCAGGCGCGGATCACGTACATGCTGGACGACGCCCGGCCGGCACTGATGGTCGACGACCCGGCGCTGGTGACCGAGGTGTCCGCGTGGCCGGAGACCGACCCCGTGGTCGCGCTCGACGTCCGGCACCCGGCATACGTCATCTACACCTCGGGCTCGACCGGGCGCCCCAAGGGCGTCGTGGTCGCCCACGGCGGCGTCGCGAGCCTGGTCGCCGCGCAGATCGAGCGCTTCGCGATCGAACCCGACAGCCGGGTGCTCCAGTTCGCCTCGCCCAGCTTCGACGCCTCGGTGTCGGAGATCTACACCGCCCTGCTGCGCGGCGCGGCCCTGGTGCTTCCCCCGACGGCGGACCCGGTCGCCGCGCTGACCGACCGGGACCTCGCGGTCACCCACGTGACCGTGCCCCCGTCCGTCCTCGCCGCCGTGCCGGAGGGCTCGGTGCACGTGCCGACACTGGTGGTGGCGGGTGAGGCGTGCCCGCCGGAACTGGTGGACCGCTGGGCGTCCGGGCGCCGGATGATCAACGCGTACGGTCCGACCGAGACCACGGTGTGCGCGACCATGAGCGACCCGCTGTCCCCGGGGACGGGCGTGCCGCCGATCGGCCGTCCGATCGCCAACGCCCGGGTGTACGTGCTGGACGAGCGGCTGCGGCCGGTGCCGACGGGCGTGGCGGGGGAGCTGTACGTCGCGGGCGCGGGACTGGCGCGCGGCTACCTGAACCGGCCGGGCCTGACGGCCGGACGGTTCGTCGCCTGCCCGTTCGGGGCCGGTGAGCGCATGTACCGCACCGGAGACCTGGTGCGCCGGCTGGGCTGGGGGTCCCCCCGGCCGGAGGCTGGGGGAGAGCTGGAGTACGTCGGCCGTGCCGACGACCAGGTGAAGGTGCGTGGCTTCCGGGTCGAGCCCGGCGAGGTCGAGGCGGCGCTGGCCGAGCACCCCGCCGTCGCCCGGGCCGCCGTCCTCGCCCAGGACGACCGGCTCGTCGGCTATGTCGTCCCGCACCAGGACGAGACCCGGGACAGTGGTCTGGAAGCGGACCACGTGGGCGAGTGGAAGGACATCTACGACGCCCTGCCCATCACCCCTGAGGAAGCCGACTTCGGCCAGAACTTCGTCGGCTGGAACAGCAGTTACGACGCGAGTCCGATCCCGGTCGAGCAGATGCGGGAGTGGCGGGACGCCACCGTGGCCCGCATCCTGGCCCTGCGCCCCCGCCGGGTGCTGGAGGTCGGCGTCGGCACCGGACTGCTGCTCTCGCGGATCGCGCCGCACTGCGAGACCTACTGGGCGACGGACTTCTCCGCCACGGCGGTCGACGCGCTGACCGCGCAGGTCGCCCGGCAGCACGACCTGGCCGAGCGGGTGGTGCTGGGGACCCGCCCGGCGCACGACACCGACGGTCTGCCGGCCGGGTGGTTCGACACCGTCGTGATCAACTCGGTGGTGCAGTACTTCCCGTCCGCCGACTACCTCGCGGACGTGATCGGGAAGCTGATGCGGCTGCTCGCCCCCGGCGGGGCGCTCTTCGTCGGCGATGTCCGCAACCTGCGGCTGCTGCGCCCGCTGGCCACCGCGGTCCAGCTGCACCGCACCGGTGCCGACGGCGACCTCGCGGCGGTGCGCCGCGCGGTGGAGCAGACCGTCAGGGTGGAGAAGGAACTCCTGGTCGACCCGGACTTCTTCACTGTCCTGCGGGAGCACGGCACGGACATCGGCGCGGTGGCCGTGGAGGTCAAGCGCGGCCGCCACCACAACGAACTGACCCGCTACCGCTACGACGTGACGCTGCACAAGGCCCCGGTCGTTCCGGCCGCCCCGGGCCGGACGGCCGACCTGGAGTGGGGGCGGCAGGTCACCGGACCGGCCGAGCTGCGCGAACTCCTCGCCCGGCCGACCGCCGACGTGCTGCGGATCACCGGAGTGCCGAACCGTCGGGTGCTGCGCGAGACCGCCCTTTCCCGGGCGGTGCAGAACGGCGACGGCTCGCTCGCCGAGCTGCTGGAGCGGCTGCACGGACCGGAGGGGAGCGAACTCCCGGATCCGGAGGACTTCCGGGCCCTCGGGCTGGAGTTCGACCGCTGGGTGGGCGTCACCTGGTCGGCGACCGCGGCCGACGCCTTGGACGTCGTCTTCGCCGACCCGCGGGCGCGGCACGCCTCCCCGGTCGAGCCGTACCGGTCGGCCCGGACCGCCGACAGGCCGCTGTCGTCGCTGACCAACCGCCCGACCGGCAGCCGGGGCACCGGCGCCCTCATCGGCGAACTCCGCGCATGGCTGCGCGGGCGACTGCCCGACTACCTGATCCCGTCGGCGTTCGTGGCGCTGGAGACGTTGCCGCTGACGGCCAGCGGCAAGCTCGACCGCCGCGCGCTGCCCGCGCCCGACCTCGGCCCGGCCGGAGCCGGGCGGGCGCCGCGCACCCCGCAGGAACAGCTCCTCGCCGAGCTGTTCGCCGAGGTGCTCGGCCTGGCCCAGGTCGGCGTCGAGGACAGCTTCTTCGACCTGGGCGGACACTCACTGCTGGCGACCCGCCTGGCCTCCCGCGTCCGGGCGGTCCTCGGCGCGGAGCTCGAGGTCCGGACGCTGTTCGAGACGCCGACCGTGGCCGGCCTCGCGGCCCGCCTCGACGGCTCCGGCACGGCGCGGCCCACGCTGACCACCCGGCCGCGACCCGAAAAGGTCCCGCTGTCCTTCGCCCAGCGCCGCCTGTGGTTCCTGCACCGGATGGACGGGCCGAGCGCCACCTACAACATGCCGCTCGCGCTGAGCCTGACCGGCGAACTCGACCGCCCGGCCCTGCACGCCGCGCTCGCGGACGTGATCGCCCGGCACGAGAGCCTGCGGACGGTCTTCCGCGAGACGGACGGTGTGCCCTACCAGGTCGTGCTGAGCGCTTCGCGGGCACACCCGGAGCTGCCGGTGGTCGAGCTCGACGAGAGCCGGCTGGCCGAGCGGCTGGCGCGGACGGCCCGGCGAGGCTTCGACCTGGCGGCGGAGCCGCCGGTCCGGGCGGAGCTGTACGTGCTCGCGCCCGACCGGCACGTGCTGCTGGTCGTGGTCCACCACATCGCCGCCGACGGCTGGTCGATGGGGCCGCTCTCCGGCGACCTCGCGGCCGCCTACACGGCGCGCTGCCGGGGCGAGGAGCCGCAGTGGTCCCCGCTGCCGGTGCAGTACGCCGACTACACCTGCTGGCAACGCGACCTGCTCGGCGACACCGCCGACCCGGACAGCCTGTTCGCCCGGCAACTGGCCTACTGGAAGGACGAGCTGGCGGGCATTCCGCAGCAGGTGCAGCTGCCCGCCGACCGGCCCAGGCCGCCGGTGGCCTCCCAGCGGGGCAGCCGGGTCGTGGTCCGGCTGGACCCCGAACTGCACCAGGCGCTGCGAGATCTGGCCGCCGCACGCGGCGCCAGCATGTTCATGGTGCTCCAGGCCGGCCTCGCCGCGCTGCTCACCCGGCTCGGCGCCGGTACGGACATCCCCGTGGGCAGTCCGATCGCCGGCCGTACCGACCAGGCGCTGGACGACCTCGTCGGCTTCTTCGTCAACACCCTGGTGCTGCGCACCGACACGAGCGGCGACCCCGGCTTCGCCGAACTGCTCGGCCGGGTGCGGCAGAAGGCGCTCGCCGCCTACGACCACCAGGACGTGCCGTTCGAGTACCTGGTCGAGGTGGTCAACCCGGCCCGTTCGCTGTCGCACCACCCGCTGTTCCAGATCATGCTGGCCCTGCAGAACGCGCCGGTGGGCGAGTTCGCGCTGCCGGGCCTGTCGACCGGCCACCTGGAGGCGTCGACCGGGACCTCGCGGGTCGACCTGACGTTCAGCCTGGCCGAGCAGTTCCGCCCGGACGGCGGCCCCGACGGCCTGGTCGGCGCGGTGGAGTACGCCACCGACCTGTTCGAACCGGCCACCGTGGAGCTGCTGTTCGAGCGCTGGGCGCGGCTGCTGCGCGCGGCGGTCGCCGACCCCGGCCGGCCGATCAGCCGGATCGACATCATGTCCGGCGAGGAACGTCGCCAGCTGCTGTCCCGGTCCACCGGTACCGCGTTCGAGCTGCCCGAGGCCGCGCTGCCGGAGCTGTTCGCCCGCCAGGTGCGCGCCACCCCGGACGCGGTGGCCGTCGTGGCGGGCGCCACCGAGCTGACCTACCGGGAACTCGACCAGCGGTCCAACCGCCTGGCGCGGGCACTGATCCGCCGGGGCGTACGGCCGGAGACACCGGTCGCGGTGCTGCTGGACCGCTCGGCGGACCTCGTCGTGGCGCTCCTGGCGATCATCAAGGCGGGCGGCGCCTACACGCCCCTCGACTCGCGCTTCCCGCGGTCCCGGATCGACCTGATCCTCCAGGAGGCCGGGGCCGCGCTGGTGCTCACCGAGGACGTGCTGGCCGCGTCGATCGAGGGCGAGCGCGACTCGTCCGACATCGAAGTGCGCTGCTATCAGCGGCAGTTGGCGTACGTGATGTACACCTCCGGCTCGACCGGCCGGCCGAAGGGCGTGGCCGTCACCCACCGCGACGTGGTGGGCCTCGCGCTCACCCCCGAGTACCGCGGCGGCGGACACGAGCGGGTGCTGATGCACTCCCCGACCGCCTTCGACCTCTCGACCTACGAGCTGTGGGTGCCGCTGCTCAACGGCGGCCGGGTCGTGGTCGCACCGCCCGAGCGGCTCGACCTCGACCTGCTCCAGCACACGATCAGCACGCACGGGGTGACCGGACTGTGGCTGACGGCGGGCCTGTTCCGCCTGGTCGCCGAGGAACGGCCGGCCCTGCTCGCGGGGGTGCGCGAGGTGTGGACCGGCGGCGACGTGGTCTCCCCGGCCGCCGTCGCCCGGGTGCTGGAGGTCTGCCCGGGCATCGAGGTGGTCAACGGCTACGGGCCCACCGAGGCCACGACCCTGGCCACCCGCCACCCGGTGCACGGCCTCCCCGGTAACGCCGCGACCGTGCCGATCGGCGGGCCGATGGCGAACATGCGCGCCTACGTCCTCGACGACCGCCTGCGGCCGGTGCCCACGGGCCTGGTCGGCGAGCTGTACCTCGCGGGAACAGGCGTGGCCCGCGGCTACCTCGGCCGGCCCGGCCTGACCGCGGAGCGCTTCACCGCCGACCCGTACGGGCCGCCCGGGAGCCGGATGTACCGCACCGGCGACCTGGCGTGGTGGCCGGCCGAGGGCACACTGGAGTTCGCCGGACGGACCGACCACCAGGTCAAGCTCCGCGGCCTGCGGATCGAGCCCGGCGAGATCGAGGCGATCCTCGCGAGCTGCCCGGGCGTCGCCCAGGCGGCCGTCGTCGCCCGCGAGGACCGGCCCGGCGACAAGCGGCTCGTCGCCTACCTGGTGCCAGCCCCCGGGGGCGTGCCCGAGGCGGGCGAGCTCTCCGGGCGACTGCGCCGTGAACTGCCCGACTACATGGTGCCGTCGGCGTTCGTCACCCTGGACACGCTGCCGCTCACCGCCAACGGCAAGCTGGACCGGGCCGCCCTGCCCGCCCCCGAGTACGGGGCGCAGGGCACCGGACGCGGCCCCCGGACACCGCGGGAGCAGCTGCTGTGCGGCCTCTTCGCCGAGGTCCTCGGCCGGGAACAGGTGCACATCGACGACAACTTCTTCGATCTGGGCGGGCACTCGCTGCTGGCCGCCCGCCTGGCCTCCCGCGTCCGCGAGACCCTCGGCCTGGAGCTGGGCCTGCGCATGCTGTTCGAGGCGCCGACCGTGGCCGGTCTCACCGAGCGCCTGGTCATGGACAACCCCGACGACGCCTTGGACGTGGTGCTGCCCCTGCGTTCGACCGGGACCGGCACGCCGCTGTTCTGCGTCCACCCCGGCGGCGGCATCAGCTGGTCGTACAGCGGGCTGCTGAACCACATCGGTCCCCAGCACCCGGTCTACGCGATCCAGGCGCGCGGCCTCGGCCGCCCCGAACCCCTGCCGGCGTCCTTCGAGGAGATGGCGGCCGACTACGCCGACCAGATCCGCAAGATCCAGCCCGAGGGCCCGTACCTGCTGCTCGGCTGGTCCGCCGGCGGACTGATCGCCCACGCGCTCGCCTGCGAGCTGCAGGCGCGCGGCGAGCGGACCGCGCTGCTTGCCATCCTCGACGCCTACCCGGTCAAGGACGTGCGGTTCGAGGAGATGCCCGTGCCCACCGAGCGGGACGTGCTCGTCGGTGTGCTCGACGTCGACCCGGACGAACTGGGCGACCGGGAGCTCACCTACGCCGAGGTCGCCGAGGTCCTGAACCGGCGGGGCAGCGCGCTGCAGGGCCTGACGGAGCAGCAGATCGAGGTCATCGTCCACATCATGATCAACAACTCGAAGCTGGCGGTCGACTTCGTCCCCGCCGGGTTCGACGGCGACCTGCTGCTGTTCAACTCCACGATCGACCGCGACGGGAACGACGCCGGACCCGACACCTGGCGCCCGTACATCGCGGGCCGGATCGAATCACACGAGATCACCACCCGGCACAACCGGATGACCGAAGCCGGCTCGCTGGCCCAGATCGGACCGATCCTGGCCGCCCGCCTCGCCGAGGCCACCGGTGACACCACCCTTTCCCACCAGGAGGACTGACCCATGACCAACCCGTTCGAGGACCAGGACAGCACCTTCCTCGTGCTCACCAACGACGAGAACCAGCACTCGCTGTGGCCGCAGTTCGCGGACGTCCCCGACGGCTGGAGCGTCGCCCACGGACCCGACACCCACGCCGCCTGCCTGGAGTACGTCGAGCGGTCCTGGACCGACATGCGGCCCAAGAGCCTCGCCGACGCCATGAACGCCCAGCGATAGCGCGGCTCGCAGTGAACCTGACCGACACCACCGACGAGGCCCGCGACAGCGCGGGCCTCGCCCGGTCCGACGACCTCGCCGCGGCCCTGCTCACGCCCGGGGCCCGCCGGGACCCGTACCCGTTCTACGCCCGCATGCGCCGCGAGGACCCGGTCCACCGCAGCGCCCAGGGCATCTGGTACCTCACCCGGTACGCCGACGTCGAGGCCGCCCTGGGCGACCTGCGGCTGTCCAACGACCGGGACCGGATGACCCGCGCCTACAGCGCGCTCGGCGGCGACCTCAAGGCCTTCAGCCGGCTCACCGACCGGCTCGGCCGGGTGATGAGCAACACCGACCCGCCGGACCACGCCCGGCTGCGCAAGCTGGCCAACCGGGCTTTCACCGCCCGGCGCGTCGAAGCCCTGCGCGACGGCATCCAGCGGATCGTCGACCGGCTCATCGACGAGGCGGTCGCGGCCGGGCCGACCATGGACCTGATCGAGGCGGTCGCCTCCCCGCTGCCGATGTCCGTCGTCTGCGAGCTCTTCGGCATCCCGCCCGAGGACCTCCCGCAGGTCAAGACCTGGTTCCAGCGCTTCGGCCGGCTGAGCGAGGACATCGACAAGTCCGAGGCGGCGATCGAGCAGTACGAGGAGTACCTCGCCCGGCTCGTCCGCCGACGCCGGGCCGACCCCGGCGACGACCTCATCAGCGCCCTGGTCGCCACCCAGGCGCAGGACGACCGGCTCACCGACTCCGAGCTGCTGTCCACCTGCTTCGTCCTGATCACCGCCGGCGACGAGACCACCACCCACCTGGTCGGCAACGGCATGCTCGCGCTGCTGCGCCACCCCGGCCAACTGGCCCGGCTGCGCGCCGACCCGGCGCTGGTCCGCACCGCCGTCGAGGAACTCGCCCGCTACGACACGCCGACCCAGGCGATCGTCCGGGTCGTCGCCGAGGACGTCGGGATCGGCGGGCGGACGCTGCGCGAGGGCGAGCTGGTGTACCTGTTCCTCGCCGCGACCAACCGGGACCCCGAGCGCTTCGAGGACCCCGACCGCCTCGACCTGACCCGCCCCGGCAACCGGCACCTCAGCTTCGGCAACGGCCCGCACTTCTGCCTCGGCGGCCCGCTGGCCAGGCTCCAGGCGGAGGTGGCCGTCGGCACGCTGGTCCGCCGGCTCCCGCACCTGCGCCTGGCCGACGGCGCGGTCCTCGACTGGCGGCCCAACCCGCTGCAACGGCGGCTCACCGCGCTTCCGCTCACCTACTGACCCATGAACGACGACGAAGGAGAAATGGCCATGGCCCGAGAGCTCGAGGTCCGCCGGGAACAGGACCTGCCCGCCACGCCCGAACAGGTCTGGGACGCGGTCGCCACAGGTGCCGGCAACCTCGGCTGGCTCTACCCGATGGAGGTCGAGCCGGGCGTCGGCGGAAAGGCCACGCGCGGTGACAGCACCGTCGTGGCGTGGGAGCCGCCGCACCACTTCGCGGTCCGGGCGACCCAGGACGGCGGGTTCTCCAACACGCTCACCTACCGCATCGAGCCGGCCGACGGCGGCACGAGCCACCTGCGGATGGGAATCCACTGGGTGCACACGGGCGTCGTCGACGACAGCTGGAACTGGGACACCAAGGCGGACGCGGCCGAGAAGCACGTCGACTTCTACCAGCACTCCCTCCCCGAGTACCTGAGGCACTTCGCCGGCCGCCCCGCCGTCTACGTCAGGGCCGCCCGTGCCGAGCGCACCGAGGACCCCGCCGACTTCGCCGCCCTGCGCCGGCGCCTCGGCCTCGACGACGACGCGGCCGTCGGCGACCGGCTGTCGCTCGACCTCCCGGGTACGGACGGCGGCCCGACGGAGGTGGTCGTGGACTGGCTGAGCCCCGACTTCGTCGGCCTGCGGGGCCCGGACGCGCTGTACCGGTTCTTCAACGGCAGTTCCTGGAACTGGCCGATCTGGCTGGGCCACCACCTGTTCGCCGAGGACGCGGACGAGGAGCTGGCCACCAAGGCCTGGAACGCCTGGCTCAACGGCGCCTGACCCGTCGTACGACAACAACCGAAGGACCTCTGGTGGAAACACTGCTCTACGCCGCTGAACTCGTCCGGGAAGACGGCACCTACAAGCTCGTGGTGCAGGACGTGGTGCGGGACACGGTACAAGTCACCCCGGTTCCCGAATCCGCGGTGGCCAGGCTTCCGGCCTTCCTGTCGGTGCTGAGTTCCAAGCTCGGCTCGGCGTCGGCACGTGGCCGCTGGTAGACCGCTTGCGGATCAATGAGGCCGGTGCCGTCCCGCACATCGACCGCCGGACGGCACCGGCTCCGTGAACGGGCGCTGACGGCCGGACGCCAGCTCATGACGGTCCGAGAGGCAGCACCCTCGGCCGGAGGCCGTCCGCGGGAGAAAGCACCCAGGCCGACGACGACGCCGGTGTGTTCCCATGCGGGACCATTCCCCCCGCCCGAGTGAGACCGCCCGACGCGCGGTTCACGGCCCCGTTGCTTACGCTGCGTCACCTCAAGGCGCACACTGGCGACATGGTCATCAATCCAGGGGGCTCCCCGGACGGCTCGACGGCGCGAGAGATCGACCGACTCGCGACCTCGTACTGGGACTTCCTGCTCGCACGCGAGCCGTCGCTGCGCGCACGCCGCGGGCTGCCGGTCGAGTCGCTGCCGGGGGTGTCCGCGGGGGAGGCCGACGAGCGCGCCGGGTTCGCGGCAGGGGTGCTGAACCGGCTGCGCGCGCTGCGACCGGCGGAGCTGTCCGGTCCCGCCGCCGACACGGCGGGCTTCCTCCGGGCACTGGCCGAACAGGAGGCGGAGGCGGGACGTTTCCACTGGCTCACCCCCACCGCCACGCCGTACCAGCTCTTCCGCCTCCAGCAATACGGCGACACCGTCTTCCGCCCGTTCCGCTTCGAGCACCGAGCCGACGCGGACCGGTACGTGACCCTCGTACGGGACCTGGTCCGTTGCGTCGCGACGATCGGCGACAAGGTCGCCGGGCAGGCGGAGCGGGGCTTTCACATCCCCGCTCCCGCCCTGACCGGCGTCCACACCACACTCACCCGTCTGCGGGCCTCGTCGGCACGGCACGTCCGGGCGGACGCCGAGCGGCTCACCCGGCTCGACGCGGCGAGCCGGGGGCACCTGCGCGACACGGTCGAGCGGCTCGTGGCCACCGAACTGGAGCCGGCGTTCGACCGCCTCGTCGCCCTCGTGGGCGACCCGGACTACCTCCGGCGGGCACCGGGGGCCGTCGGCTGGGCCCGCTACCCGGAAGGCGAGGCGGCGTACCGGGCCTTCGTCAGGACGTACACATCCGGCGACACACCACCCGAACGCCTCCACGAACTCGGCCGGGAGCACTGCCGCGAACTCGGCGAGCGGATGCGGGAGATGCGCGACACGCTCGGTTTCGCGGGGACGGAGGCGGAGTTCCACGAACGGCTTACGACCGAGCCGCGCCTGTACGCCGCCACCCCGGAGGAGGTCGAAGCCCGCTACCGCGGACACCTCGACCGCCTCACGCCGCTGCTGCCGCGCTGGTTCGCGGTCCTGCCCCGCGCCCCCTACGACGTGGCCCGCCTCGACCCGGCGCTGGAGGGGTCGATGACGTTCGGCTACTACGAAGCGCCGACCGCCGCGCAACCGGTGGGACGCTACCGCTACAACGCCTCGGACCTGGCACATCGGTCACTGCTCGGCGCGGCCGCGCTCATCTACCACGAGCTGTCGCCCGGACATCACTTCCACCTCGCCCGCCAGGCCGAGAACACCGCGCTGCCCGACCTGCGACGCGAACTGTCCGCCTTCAGCGGGTTCGAGGAGGGCTGGGCGGAGTACGCGGCAGGGCTCGCCTGGGAGATGGGGCTGTACGACGACCCGTGGGACGCGTACGGACGCCTGGCCCATGAACGGTTCACCGCGCAGCGCCTCGTCGTCGACACCGGCCTCAACCTCGGGACGATGACGCTGGAGCAGGCGCGCGCCTTCATGCGCGCCCACGCGGCAGCCGAGTCCGAGGGACAGATCACGACCGAGTCGCTGCGCTACGCGACCGATCTGCCGGGACAGGCGCTGACGTACCGGGCGGGTCATGCGGAGTTCACGGCATTGCGGACGGCATACGAACGTGACGCCGGTGCCGCGTTCGACGTGCGCGCCTTTCACGAGACCGTTCTGGCCGGCGGCGCGCTGCCGTTTCCCGTCCTGCGCCGACGGGTGGCGAGAGAACTGCACGGGGCATACGGCCGAACGGAATTCCAGGGAAAGCCGCTCTACTCGAATGAGTGAAAGCCGCGGGGAGTTCGTAGCCGCTTGCCCGGCCTCGGATACTCTCTGTGATGGAGTGTGCGGGTCCGCTGAAGCGGAGTGCGTCCATCTGATCATCATCTCCTCGACAGAAGAGAAGGATGTTGTGCCATGCCGCCTGTAGTACCTCCTTTCCTGATCGGTCTGATCGCCGCATCCCTGGTGAAGAGGCTGGGCAAGCCCTTGGTGCGAGGGGTCGTCAAAGCGTCGGTGGGCCTGGGAATCGAGGTCAAGAAGGCCGTCCACGAAGCCGGCGAGGGAATCCATGATCTCGCCGCCGAGGCGACCGCCGAGGTGCTCGCAGCCCAGACGGCACCGGGATCCGGACACGGCGTCCGCGCCCCGGAGGACGGCACCGCGGGCCGGGCCGGAGCGGCCGCCAAGTCGGCGCGCGCAGCGGCAGGGGCCCACGAGGGGCGGACCGGCCGTCAGGCCAAGCCCGTCGGCAAGACCCGTAGCGCCGGTTCGGCCGCCGCCAAGGCCCGTAGAGACGGTTCGGTCGCCACCAAGGCGCACTGAGTCCGCCCGTCGATTCTTCGTGCGCCGCCAAGGCTCGCTGAGTCTGCCCATAGACTCTCCATGTGGTTCTGTCTCGTCCCGATGCCACGCCCACGTTTTCGTCTGCGTAACCGGTCGAGACTTTCAAGTCCCGGCCTCTCGCGTGAGACCGCCGCGCCACCGGCGGCATGGTGGGCCGCGCCGTATCGACCATCACGACACCCTGATGGAGGCAGGTCAGATGTCTGCGACCGGAATCCCCCTGTATTCCCCGGAATTCATTCAGGAAGGCGGTGCCTGCAAACCCGTCGTGACCGATCGCCCGCGCCACACCGTGCGACCCGCATACGTATCCACGAAGGCGATGGAGCGGCTTCCCGCCTTTCTCGCCAAGCTCGGCTCCCCGTACCTGCGCGGGATCCGTCGGCGATGACGGCGACCGACGCGAAGAAGTGGTTCCGTGTCCACCCGCGTGCGGCGGACCCCAGGCTCCGACTGTTGTGTTTCCCGCACGCCGGCGGCACGGCACAGTTGTTCCACGGTTGGCCCGCGCTGCTGCCGGAGGACGTCGAGGTGCTCGCTGTGCGGTACCCCGGCCGCCAGGACCGGCTCGCGGAAGCCTGCATCGAGGACATGGCCACCCTGGCCGACACGATCGAGGACGCACTGCGGCCCCATCTCGACCGGCCGTTGGCGCTCTTCGGGCACAGCATGGGCGCCTGCGTCGCCTACGAGGTGACCCTGAGACTGGAGACCCGGGGCATCGTCCCCGCGCACCTGCTGGTCTCCGCACACGAAGCTCCCCAACGGGCCGAACACGCCAGGCTGCACGACGCCGACGACGAAACCCTGATCACCCACGTCCGGCACCTCGGAGACCTGCACTCGGAGGCCTACGACATCCCGGAGCTGCGTGACCTGCTGCTGCCCGCCCTCCGTTCGGACTACCGGCTGATCGAGGGCTACCACCCCCCGAATCCGGCTCCGGTCAAGGCGCCGATCACCGCGTACGTCGGCCAGGACGACCCGAGTTGCGTGCTCGACGGGGTCCTCGCCTGGTCCGGCCTCACCGCCCCGGGCTCCTTCGAGCTGCGCCCGTTCCCCGGGGACCACTTCTACCTCGCAGCCCGGGAGACCGAAGTGGTCGCGGACGTGGCCGCACGCCTCACGCGCGTGTGAGGCGCCGGTCAGGCCCGACGGCGAACGCCCGTATCGAGAACCTGGAAGTCCACGGCACACACCCACAGCTCCCGGACCGTGCGCGGTCGGCTCCTGGCGGGGCCGTACGGTGTCGGCGGCTGCCCCGCTGTGACGGAAGGCGGGGTCCCGGCACCGCGCATGGCGCCCGCGGGGTTCCCAGGGGACGATGGTCGTACCGGGCGCTGAGACGTGCGGTGTCCCCGGCAGCGGCCGCGAAGGCCGGGACGGAGAAGGACCATGCGACCGGGAAGACGTGCCGCCGACGCGATACTTCGGCTGCTCAGCCGGGACTGGGCCGGGCTGGGCATCGCTCTGCTGCCGGCGGCCGCGGGCGCGCGGTGTGTATCCAGGGGTACCGGCCGGCGGATTCCCGGCGGTGTGCTGTGGGCCGTGGCCCTCGCGCTCGGTCTCGGGTCGTTCCGCCATCTGGTGCATGTGGGCCGGGTACGGGTGAGGTACCCGCCACCCGGGCGAATGGTCGACGTGGGCGGCTACCGCATGCACGTCCTGGCCGAGGGAGACGTCGGGCCGAGGCCCACTGTGGTCTGGATGCCGGGCGGCCATGCCGGCGGATACGCCATGTACCGGCTGCACGCGCTGGCGCGGGAACAGATGCGTTCGGTCCTGGTGGACCGTCCGGGGTCCGGCTGGAGCGACCCGGGTCCGTTCCCGCGCACGACGGCGGCAGAATCCGTCGAACTGCTCACGGCGCTGGAACGGGCCGGTGAAAAAGGGCCCTACGTCCTCGTGGGGCACTCGTTCGGGGGGCTGCTCATGGCCAACGCCGCCAGGCGCCGCCCTGACCTGGTGGCCGGTCTGGTGCTGCTCGATCCCACCCCGCCCGATGCCGTCGCCTTCGGCCCGGCGCTTCCGGCCCTGCGACGTGCCCCGAGGGACCAGACCGTCCTCGCGCTGCGTCACCTCTTCGGCCTCCACCCTCTCGCGGGCAAGAAGGAGACACACACCTCCGATGACCCGACGCAGGTTCTCACCATGATCGAACTCAGGAGCAAGGCGAGCTGCGCCGCGGCGTCGATCCTGCGAGAGCTGTCACCGGACGGCATCACCCGAGACGGCTGGCAGACGGCCGTACACGATGGCGAACTCGGCTCGCTGCCTCTCCTCCTCGTGGCGCCACGCGATCTGACGGGCGGTGGCGAGATCTTCGACGCGGTTGACGATCCGCAGGAGAGCGCCCGGGTCCGGCACTTCTTCCTCACCGTGAGAGAACGGTTCCTCGCGGCCTCCAGCAGGGGGCGGAGGGTTTACACCCCGGAGGGAACCGGCCACGACTTCCCGGACCGCGTACCCGAGTTCGTTGTGCAGGTGGTGGACTCGCTGCTGGACCAGTGCGGGCCGGGGGCGCCGAAGCCGTTCTGATCCCGTTGCGCAGCCACGGCCCGCTCCGGCGGGCTTCCACCCGACCGAATGAACAGCGTCGGCGTCTACGGGCGCGGCGGCCGAGGTCCGACTATCGTGTTTTTGGTGGGGGGTGAAATTCCTGCCCGGCTTTGTCGGCCAGACGGTATCGGCTCGTGCGGCGTCGGCAGTCGTGCTGTGTACACAAGAAGAGGGTTCACACATGCTCCCTGCTGTTCCTCCCTTCCTCGTCGGCGTGATTGCGGCGCCTCTGGCCAAAAGAGTGGCGAAACCGTTGGTGCGAGGCGTCATCAAGACGTCGGTCGGCCTGACCCTTGAAGTCAAGCGTGCGGTCATCGAGGCCGGGGAGGAGATCCAGGGCCTCACCGCCCTGGCGGCCGCCGAGAAGATGGCGAGTTCGGCTCGCACAGGTGATGTGGCGCCGGCGGTGAGGTGACGGCGCACGGTGCCGCGTCCGGCTGAAGGCCCGCTCGACTTCGAGCCGGTCGGCGTCCGTACCCGGAGCGCCCGGACGGCGACGGCGGACGCGGGCAGACCATCCCGTTGACGACCTGCCGGTCCGACACCACGCGGCCGTCCCGTCGCGGCACGCGGTATGAGCGGAGCGAGTAACTCCCGCTCCGGATCGGTGAGTTCATGTCGGCGACCGCTTCCCCGACGACACCTGCAACGCGGCCGTGCTCGTCTCCGACTTCCCGGTGAAGGGCAAGTACGCGATCCGGGGCGTCCGCTTCAAGGACATCCGCGTGGACGGCACCGGCACCTCCGTGCCCGGCGCCCGCTCCGCCGGCCCGGCGTCCTTCGGGAACGCGGGCGCTCGTGTGCGTCGGTGGGCATCCTCATGCGTATGACGCATCAGAGATGAGCTGGGAACGCTAGACTCGACGTCATGAGTATGAGCCTCGAGGAGCGGGTGCGGGCCGCGCTGGCGGCACTCCTGCACGCGGCGGGCGAGTCGCAGACCGACCTCGCCGCCGCCCTGGGGGTGAGCCAGGCTCAGGTGAGCCGGCGTCAGTCCGGCACCGCGGCCTGGAGTCTGGCCGACTGTGAGGCGGTCGCCGCTCACTACGGAATCGACGTACTGGAACTCCTGGCGGGACCGACCAGGGCCACGGAAGCGCTGCCCGCCGGCCGCCGTCGTGTTCCCCGCCGCCACACCAGTGCCCCCCGTGCGGCCGTGGCGCGCGAGAGGGGAGCGCGATGAACGGCTTCGACGCGATCGACGCCCTGCTCGCCGGAGTGAAGGAAGAGGTCCCGCTTCCGCCCGCCGGGGAACGGCGCGCGCTGCGTGAAGCACTGAACCTCTCGCGCGCCCAGCTCGCGCGCGCCCTCGGCGTCGCGGCCTCCACCGTCGGAGGCTGGGAGTCCGGACGCGACCCGAGCGGCGAAGTCCGGGAGAAGTACGCGTACTTCATCGAGGGAGCGCGGGACAGACTGGCCGGACCGACGGCACACGACGCCCCGGACGAAGAGCCGCCGGACGACACCGAGGCGGAGGACGACGGGGAGGATCCGGGCCGGGCCGAGGTTCCCGCGGGGACCGGCGAGGACTCCGGGCGGGACGACGACGATGTGCTCGCCGCTCCCCGGCCGTGCGTGCTGTGCGGGCAGCCCGCCCGCCACCAGCTCGCGGGATTTCCCCAGCATCTGGACCCCGCCGAATGCGGCACGCCCGAGCCCGCGCAGCCCGTACAGAGCGCCGAGCCCGTACAGAGCGCCGAGCCCGTACAGTTCCCCGAGCCCGCGCAGCCCGTACAGGCCATGGAACCGGCCAAGCCGGAGAAGCCCGTGTCCCGGCAGGCTGTACGGCAGCCGGCACGCGGCGGACGGCATGACCAGGAGCCGTCCGGCGTGAGAGTCGTGCCCGTCGGCCGTCGGGCGCAGGCGGCTTCCGACGTGCCGGACCCGATCGGCTCCGCGGTCGCGGCCGTCCTCGCCCAGCACGCGGGCGACGCCGAGGCGGCGACGGCCGCGTTGGTCAAGCGGGCGATCCCGGACGCGATGGCGCTGCTGGACCAGACCCGCAGGGGCGGCCGGTACGACATCGTGGCTCACCCGTGGCTCCCGGACATCCTGCGCAAGCAGACCGCGCGCGGCGCCGACCAGATCTGGGAGGCCCGCCCGAAGTGGACCCGCCCGGAGCTGCCCGCGGGCCCGCACGAGGTGACGGCCCTCGACATCAACGGCGCCTACCTGTCGGCACTGAAGACCCACTTGCCGATCGGGCAGCTCGAACACTCCACCGGCGACCACCATGACCGCCGCCGCGCCGGCGTCCACCTGATCACCCCGCCCGACTGGGACCACGACGCGGTCCTGCCCAACCCGATCGGCCACCGCGACGAACCCGGCCCCCTGTGGGTCACCGAGCCCGTCCTGCGTCTGCTGCTGCGCCTGTCCGGCCCGAAGCACGCGCTGTGCGACCCGCCCCGGATCCACGAGTCCTGGACCTCGGGAGCGACGGAGGGCCTGCTGGAGAAGTTCCGTGTCGCGCTGAAGGACGCCCGCGACCGGGCGATCGCCGAGGACGACGACGTGACGCTGGAGTACGTCAAGCAGATGTACTCCAAGTTCGTCTCCACACTGGGGGAGTCGAACTACAACCGGGAGCTGTACCGCACCGACTGGATGCACACCATCCGCTCCCAGGCGTTCACGAACCTGTGGTGGAAGGCCCACCGCGCCTACGACGAAGGCCTCATGGTGGTCCGCGCCATGGGCACCGACGAACTGCACGTCGTCGGTGACTGGCGTGCGGTGTTCGCCGAGGGCCGGGGCCTCACCGAGGTGAAGGTCAAGGACGTCTACACCGTCGGCGCCGAGGGGCCCGAGGCCGCGCGGCCCCCGGAAGACCGTCCCTGAGTCCTGTCCCCGCGTAGTGCCCGCGCTCGGCTGCGCACGGCCCGCGTCGGCCCGTACAGTGATCCACCTACCCGAGGACCGGAAGAGACGATGCCAGAGCGGAACATCGAGTTCGGCAAGTACGGCGCCCGCGGCCTCAGGGGTCACGAGGCCGTCGCCCGCCGGCTGGACGACCTCGCCGGCTACATCGCGACCCCCGTCACCGCACGCCGCGGCCTGCTCGCCCGCCTGCACTACCTCACCCGCACCGACCACGCCCGCGCCGCGGCCCGCGCGGCCGGTCTGACCGTCACCGGCCGCACCCTGCGCGCCTGGCTCGACGGCACGCGCTCGCCGTCGAAGAAGAACCTGGAGCGGATCGAGCGGGTGTACCGGACGGTGCGGCGCGAGAACGTCGCCCGCTATCTGACCGCCCGCCTCAACCGCGCGGGCCGGGGCACCCGGGTCGAGATCCACCCGCTCAACCAGTCCCAGGTCGACCGGCCGCGCCAGCGGGTGGTGGAGTTCCGCACCCTCAACGTGCGCCGCTGGGACCGCATCGTCGCCGCCTGGGCCGCCGGGGACGAGCAGGAACTCGACGACGCGTGGGTGGACCAGGTCGTCGACCTCGGCAGCCAGTGGGGCCAGTACGAGTACGTCACCAACGTAGGCTTCGCCGCCTGACAGGGGTCGTGCACCGAGGCCCTGGCGCCGCGCACGAACGACACGGCCCGTCGCGAGCCCGTGCGGGCAAGCCGTGACGCATCCGAGCCGTGGCCCCGCCCGCGCCTGTCCGACCTCGCCCCTGCCCGGACGAGGCCGTGGCCGCAGCGGCTATTCTTGCCCCTTGCTCACCGGCCGGGGCCGACCGCCGCAGCCGGGGGACGGGGCCCGGCCCGATGCCGCATACCGCGGGGCGATCTTGGAATGGATGCCCTCGCGCCGTTGCTGCACTCCCTACGGGCTCACCCTCTTCCCGGGGTGCTCCGGGTCTCGATGCCCGGCGCGACGGGGCGTGGAAACCGCGGGCGAGATCGCATCGCCCCGCTCCCCGGTCCCCGGCCCGTTGTCTTCGAAAGGTTCTCCTGCACCATGCCCTTGGCTCTGCTGGCCCTGGCTGTCGTCGCGTTCGGCATCGGCACGACCGAGTTCGCCACGATGGGGCTGCTGCCCCAGATCGCCGACGGGATCGGTGTGTCCGTACCGCACGCCGGCAACGTCGTGTCGGCCTACGCGCTCGGTGTCGTCGTCGGCGCGCCGCTGCTGACGGGCATATGCGCGCGTGTCCCGCACAAGCGGCTGCTGCTGCTCCTGACCGGGCTGTTCGTGATCGGCAACGTGGCGTCCGCCGTCGCCCCCGACTTCGGCACCCTCTTCGCCGCCCGCTTCCTGGCCGGCCTGCCGCACGGCGCGCTGTTCGGCGTCGGCGCCGTCGTCGCCTCGCGCCTGGTCGCACCGGACAGGGCCGCACGCGCCGTCTCGAAGATGTTCCTCGGCCTCACCATCGCCAACATCATCGGCGTTCCGGCCGCCACCGCCCTCGGCCAGCACCTGGGCTGGCGCTCCGCCTACGGCGCGGTCGCCGTCATCGGACTCGTCGCCCTGGCCGCCCTGGCCGCCTTCGTCCCGCACCAGCCGCGCGGGAACCAGTCCGGCATCCGGCACGAGCTGCGGGCCATGGGCAACAAGCAGGTCGCCATCGGTCTGGCCACGGCCGTGGTGGGCTTCGGCGGATTCTTCGCCGTCTACAGCTACCTCGTGCCGATGCTCACGCACGTGACCGGCCTCTCCGGTTCCTCGACCACCTGGGTCCTGGCGCTCTACGGCGTCGGCATGACGCTCGGCACCCTGATCGCCGGACCGCTCACGGACCGCGCCCTGCGTCCGACGATGTACTGGGGACTCGTCCTGCTCGCCGCGGCACTGGTGGTGTTCTACTTCGCGGTCCACAGCACCGTGCCCGCACTGGTGACGATCACGTTCATCGGCGCGATGGGGTCCCTCATCACCACCCCCATCCAGATGCTGCTCATGGCCAAGGCGAAGAACGCCCCGACGATGGCGGCGGCCTCCAACCACTCGGCCTTCAACCTGGCCAACGCGGGTGGCGCCTGGCTCGGCGGCCTGGTCATCTCGGCGGGCTGGGGCTGGGCGGCTCCCAACCTGGTCGGCGCCGCGCTCGCCGTGGCCGGTCTGGGACTCGCGTTCACGGGCGGATTCATGGAGAGGGGCCACCGGCGCTCCGAAGTGATCACGCAGGCGTCGCCCGTGGCCGGACAGGAGACGCCGGTCCCCGCCGCGGACTGACGCGTCGACCGGGATGCGCCGCCCTCCCCGGCAGCGCATCCGGCCCGGCGGGCCGGCGGGACTACTCGGGCCTGCCGACGCCCTCCACGGCCGGGCCCGCGGACGGTGCCGGTCCGGCAGGGTCCGTCGCACCGGCGGCGCCCGCACCGGCGGCGGAGTGGTGCGACGGGGCGGCCATCCCGCACGGCGTACAGCCGGACGCTTGCTCCGGACGCAGCGGCACACCGTTGTCGCGCAGTACGTCGCGGAGGTCGAGGATGAGCGGGAACACCTCGTGGTTGTGGTCCTCGCCCTGCTCGTCCCAGGCGCGCTGCTCGGCCTCGACCGCCATCCGGTCCTGGGCGAAGACCCGCTCGGTGAAACGGCGGATGAGCGGCCAGGCGAGATGGAGCGCCCCGGGGACCGACGGCTTCGCGATCGTGAGCAGGCCGTAGGCGTGATTGACCCGCTGCTCCGCGTCCTTCGGGACGTAGGCGGCCCACAGCGAGAACACCGGAAGGTCGCTGCCCTCGGGGACGTCCCGCAGGGTCTGGTACGGGTACTCGGTGCGGATCGTGATGACATCGGGCCGGTCCTGGCCCCCGATCCCCTCCGCCGACAGCAGCCCCGCGCCCCGGTCCTTGCGGCCTCCGGCGGGGACGAAGAGATAGCGGGCCTCCACGTGCCGTGGCCCGGCGTCGTACCCCAGCAGTTCCGGCCGGATCCGGCCGAGCACACTGCGGTGCAGGAACTGATGGTTCATGTCGAGCAGATTCTCGTGCATGAACGAGTAGTGGCAGCGCACGGTGCGGGAGAACGTCATGGTGCGGTGGGTCGCGGAGTGGTACTCGGGCAGGAACGGGAACGGTGCCTCCTCGGCGAGCGCCGGGTCGCCGGGGAACACGAAGACCAGGCCGTAGGCCTCGCGGACCGGATACGAGCGCACCCCGCGCGGCGGCCGCTCGCAGCCCTTGGGCAGGTAGGGGATCTGCGAGATCCGCCCGTCGCCCCGGTACGCCCACGCGTGGTAGCAGCAACGCAGGATGTCACCCTCGACCACGCCCATGCTCAGTGGCACCTGACGGTGCGCGCAGCGGTCCTCCAGCGCGTGGACGACACCGCTGCGCCCCCGGTACAGCACGATCCGCTCACCGGCGAAGACGGCCGCGAACGTCCGGTTGCGCCGTACCTTCCGCGAGGTCGCCACCGGGTACCAGTGGTCGGGGGAGATGCCGACACGGCGGAGGTCGGAGACCGTTCCGGGCCGGGCCGCCGGACGGCTGTCCGAGTGGTGCGGCAGGTGCGGTACCGAAGCCCCCGGGCGGGAGGCGGAAGGGCGGTCCGGTCCGGGGCGGTCGTGCCGGGCCTCGGTCATGTGCGGTGCTCCCTTGCACTCGGGGCGCGAGTTCGCGTCGTGCGGCAGCGGGGAGACCGCGCGGCGCGCTCACGTTCCGCGACCCGCCACGTCGCCACCCCGTCCAGGGAACTCACCCCACGGCGGTAGGCGGTTCAGCCCCGCCGCGGCGAGGCTCCACCTGACCACCGTCACCGCGTGCGCGACGGCCGTCAACCGCGGGGGTGCGTTGGTGTTACGCCCGCGCGGCTCGGACGGCGGGGACGCGCAACGCGAGCAGGGCGATGTCGTCGACGGCGTCGGGACCGGCGATCCGGTCCGTGATCTCGTTCAGCAGCGTGTCCAGGGGACGGCCGGCGTGGGCGGCCAGCATGCGGCCGGCCGCGTCGATGGCCAGGTCCATGTCCTCGTCGGGGCGTTCGACCAGGCCGTCGGTGTAGAACATGAGCAGGCTGCCGGGCGGCAGGAGCAGCCGGTGCTCGCTGCGGGGCGGCGCGTCCAGGCCGGTGAAGAGCATGATGTCGTGCCGGGTCAGCCGGTGGACCGAACCATCGGGCCGGACGACGAGCGGGGGCGGGTGTCCGGCGTTGGTCCAGGTCAACTCCCAGCTGCCCGCCTCGGCCGACCGGCAGGGGCGGAGGTGGGCGTGGACGAGGGTGCCGCTCGCGTCGAGACCCAGGGCCGCGTTGGCGTGTTCCAGCGCGCTGACCGCCTGCGCGGGCCCGCCGCCCGGGTGGTCGAGGTCGGCCTGGCGGAGCATGCTGCGTACCTGACCCATCTGGGCGGCCGCCCGCATGTCGTGGCCGGTGATGTCACCGATGGACAGGACCAGCACGGCCGGTTCGGCGGAGTCCTCCCCGTCCCGGGCGGCGTCGGGCAGCAGGAAGGCGTCGTACCAGTCGCCACCGACCAGATCCGTGCGCGCGGCCGCCCGGTAGAGGGCGGCCAGGTCCAGACGCGGTACCGAGGGCACATCGGTGAGCAGGGCCTTCTGCATCTCCCGGGCCACGTCGATGCGGCTGTCCACGAACAGCGCCCGTTCCACGGCCCGCGCGGTGTACCCGGCCAACGAGGAGAGCACCGCCTGTTCCACGATGTCGATCTCGTGCCGGTCATCCCAGCCCAGTACCAGCGTGCCGAGCGGGAGAACCGTACCCGGCAGCGGCACGCACACCGCGGTCCGCAGCCCCAGAGCCGTGAACGTCGCGACCGCCTCCGGCGCGTAGTCGCGCTCCAGCTGCTCCGTGTCCGTGACGGTGATCATCCGGTTCTCCCGGGCCGCCCGCGCGGTCGGCCAGGCGTCATCGATCGTGTACGTCTCGTACGTGCGCTCCATCGACGTGCTGCCCAGCACGTCGACCATGCGCCGCAGCCGCTTCGTGGTGCCTCCCTCCACCAGCACCAGCCCTACGTACACGGGCTTGAGGTCGCTGCTGACCAGGTCCCGCACCTGCTCGCGTACGTCGGCCAGGCCGGTGGTGTCGGCCAGCGCGTCCGCGGCCCGCAGCAGCAGCCGGGAACGCTCCAGCGCGGCGCGGTGCCGCCTGGTCGCTTCGTCCGCCTCGGCCCGCGCCCTGGCCTCGGCGGCGCGGGCCTGTTCACGGTGGCGCGAGACGATCCGCAGCCGCAGCTCCGCGCTGCACGCCGCCGCCAGGTCCTGGAGGAGTTCCAGTTCCCGCGCGGTCCACCTCCGCGGACGGGTGTCGATCGCGCACAGCGAGCCCAGCACATGTCCGGCCCCGTCGGTCAGCGGCATCCCCGCGTAGCCGATGACCCCGAGGTCGGGGACGGCCGGGCTCGCGCAGGTCAGGGGATCCTGGCGGGCGTCGGTCAGGACCAGCGGCCGGCCGCTGGTCACGACGTGCCGGCACAGCACATGGGACAAGGGTGTCTGGCGGGTGTCCGCCCACGGCTCGGAGAGCCCCACCATGCCCGGCAACACCTGCCGCGAGGACTCCAGCAGGGACACCAGCGCGATGGGCACACCGATCACGCCGGCCACGAGCCGGGCGAACCGGTCCATTCCCGCGTCCGCCGCAGCCGACAGCCCGGTCTCCCGCAGAGCCGCCAGCCGTCCCCCGGTCACGACCCCGGACGGCTCTCCCGCCGTTGCCACAGTTCGCTCCCGAAGCTTTCTCGCGGACGTCAGGACGACCGGCTGACGGCAACGACGGATCTCCCGCTCCCGATACGTGCCCTTCCCCCGGCAGGGAAGGGCAACCGTCGCCAGGACCTGTCCAGTATCGCCGTTCAGGAAGCCGGGCGGAGACAGACTCGGTGAGCGGTCCGGGCGCGCCCGTCTCCCGGAACGGCCCTGGTACGAGGACGCCGCCCGGGTCGGGAGCGAGGTCCGGGCGTCGGTGGAGGCCGTCCGGGGGGTGGGGGAGGGGGTGATCGATGTCCGTCGTTCGGGTCAGCCCTCGGCGCCGGATCCGGCCGTGGGCGGCGTCACCGGCCGGCGGCGCCGCACGGCACCCGCGATGAGGTCGGCGGCCAGGAACGCGGCGAGGGGCACGCCGAAGAGGGGGAGCGCCCAGCCGAGCGCGATGACGGCCACGACGCCGGCCGCCAGGGCCCCGTACGGAATCGCGCGCCAGGCACCCCGGGCCGGCGGGGTGCCGAACAGGGCACGGTGGCCGTCGCGGACGGGACGGCGCTGCCACCACATGCGGTAGCCCCAGACGATCATGCAGGTCAGGCCGATGGCCAGCACCGCCAGCAGGATCTGGTTGACGAGGCCGAACAGGGTGCCCATGTGGGCGCCGATGCCCCAACGCGTCAGCTTGGCCAGGACAGGCCAGTCGGCGAAGTCCACCCGGTCGACCACCTTCTCGCTCGAGGCGTCGACGGCGACGCTGTCGCGTCCGACCGGCCAGAGATCGCGGGTCTGCGACACGGTCCAGGCGGTGGTGTGGTCCTGCGGCACGCCGATGGCCACGGGGCCCGACAGCCCGTCGCGCCGCGCCGCGGCAAGAACCCCGTCGATCGCCTTCGGGTCCACACCCTGCGTGGCGCGCGAACCCGTCTCGCCACCGTGGTGGTGGCCGCCCTGCTCGTCGGCGGACGCGCCGGGCAGGGCGGTGGACACACCGGGCGTGCCGGAACGCAGCGCGTCCAGGGCCTCACCGAAGTGGGCCCCCGCGAAACGGGACCAGGTCAGGCCGGTCGCGGAGAGGGCCAGCAGACCGACGGCGAGCCACACACCCGTCGCCGCGTGCCAGCTACGGGTGCGGCGCACGCCCTTCTTGGCGGCGAGGTCGGGCAGCAGCAGACGTCGCGCGGTCCGGTTGCGGCGCTGTCGGCGCCACCAGAGGATCAGGCCGCCGAGAACGAGGACCCACAGCCAGCTCGCCGCGATCTCCGAGTAGTACCGGCCGGCCGTGCCGAGGTGCAGGTTGCGGTGCAGGTCGTCCAGCCATGTCTTCAGGGGCGTGGATCCGTACCAGGTGGTCAGCTGTCCGGTGACCTTGCCGGTGTACGGGTCGACGTAGACGGTGTGCGCCCGCTCGCCCAGTTCGGGCAGCGCGAAGTCCACCTGCGTCGTCTCCTCCCCGGCTCCCGGGCGGACGGCGACGAGCGTGCCCTTCGGGTGACTGGCCCGCGCGGCGTCCACCTGCTCGGCCAGGGGCCGGGAGGCGTCGGCCGTGTGCGCGACGGTGAGCTCCTTGTCGTAGACGAACGAGTCCAGTTGGGGGGTGAAGGTGTAGAGCAGACCGGTCACCGCCGCGACCAGAAGGAAAGGTGCCACCAGGACTCCGGCGTAGAAATGCAGTCGCGCCATCAACGGCCCGAAGCCCGAGGGCTGTCGCGCCGGTCTCGGCACAACGGCCGCGGTGTCCTCGCTCTCGGGTATGTCGGTGCCCTCCTCGCTCGGGGCGGGCAGGTCGGGGGCATCGGAGTTGACGGACAAAATCCCACCTCGTTCTGTGTCGACCACGCGCGACGCCGCTCCTCGGTCCGAGACGGCGGGCGCCCGGCAGACGACCGAGCCGCGGCGTCCCTCCAGCGGCCTGTCGTGGCCGTGTGATGAAGCAGTCGGACGGGTGAGCCCTCCAGTTCCCGTGACGATCCGGAATGTGCGCGGGAAACACCCGGACGGCGCGGACCCCGCCGTCACGCTTCACGATCAGTCGGCTCCTTCGTGTCATATTGCCCCGATATGGGTTTATCGTTCCGGTGGCAGGGGACGGGAAGAACAGTGCTTCGGATAAAAGGCACGTCCGTGAGAGCGCGCGCCCCAGCGCACGGCTGTGTCTTGAACTCGTGTGCGCCCCCACGGTGTTTCTGTCCGGTCAGCGGCCCTTGAGGGAGCTGTCAGCACATGACCTGCACTGTGACCACGCAGCGTCGTCGGCACGACGACGCCCCCGAAACCGACGCGGCCTTCTCGCACCTCTCGGGACTCCCGGACGGGCGCGAGCGGCAGGCACTGCGCGACGAGATCGTCGAAGCCTGGATGCCGATGGCGGAGCGTATCGCCGGCAAGTACCGCGGCAGGGGCGAATCCGTCGAGGATCTGACCCAGGTCGCCGCTCTGGGCCTGGTGAAGGCCGTGGACCGGTACGACCCCGGGCGGGGCAACGCCTTCGAGAGCTACGCGGTCCCGACCATCGTCGGTGAGATCAAGCGCCACTTCCGCGACCACATGTGGGCCGTGCACGTGCCACGCCGGGTCCAGGAGGCGCGCAACAAGGTCCGAGGGGCCGTGAAGGACCTGGCGCCGACGAACTCGGACCGACAGCCCGGCGTCGCCGAGATAGCCGAGTACGCGCAGCTGAGCGAGGACGACGTGCGCGCGGGTCTGGAAGCCCTGGACAGTTTCGCGACCCTGTCACTGGACGCCCGGCTCACCGACGGCGACCACGGATACTCCCTGGCGGACGCGCTGGGGGAACCCGACACCGGGTTCGACCTCGTCGTGGACCGAGAGGCCCTGAAACCCGCCCTGGCCAGGCTGCCCGAGCGCGAGCGGAAGATCCTGTACCTGCGGTTCTTCCGTGACATGACGCAGACCTGTATCGCCGAGCGGCTGGGCGTCTCGCAGATGCACGTCTCGCGCCTGCTCAGCAGCTGCTGCGCCTCCCTGCGCGAGGAGGTGCTCGCGGACGCGGACGCGTCCGGGGCCGGAGATTCCCCCCGCCCGTGAACCGTCGCCCACGGGCGTCCTGGCGAACCGTCACCACCGGGGCGGCACGACTTCCGCCACTGAGCGGGGGCGGCCGGAGCCTGTCGTTAGGGTCGGGCGGCGTCGAGGTGCCCCGCGTCCCGCCGCACGATCGAACGTCAGGTTCTAGGCCGCCGGCCACGCACCCACCCTAGGCCGCCGGCCACGCACCCACGGCCTGTCGGTAGGCCACGTGCCCGCCCAGCGCGCCGGTGACGGCGACCGCCGCCAGTCCGCCCAGCGACCACAGCCTCCCCCTCGCCGTGCGGCGGCGGAGCCGTGCCGTCAGGGACGTGGTGAAGAGGACCACCGTGGCCACGTTCGCGACGGCGTGGACCAGTCCGACGCGCGCCTGCTCGGGCGGCAGGTCCGCCCAGTCGACCCACCCGCTGATCGCCGCCGGGGCGATCCCGGCCAGTCCGACGGCCGTCAGAGTCGTCGCGGCGCGCTGCCCCGCCGGCATGACGTCCATGACGGCGGCCGACAGCCAGCAGCCGATCGGGACCTGCACCAGGACCGGATGCAGGGGATGACCCAGTGGCCTGCCGTGCAGCAGATCGCGGGCCGCGCCCAGCGGCAGCGAGCGGATCCCCCGCTGCAACTTCTGGATCACGGGGTCCGCCGCCTCCGACCGCTCGATGCGGGCCAGTCCGGTCAGCCATCGGGCCGAGACGCCTTCCGACGCCAAAATCGTCCGAGTGTCCAGGGAAGTGTCCGGATCGTATGCGTTCATACCGAACGACTACCCGGTGCGAGGGCACTCGCTCATCCGCCGCGCGTGTGGCGTGGGGCTTTCCGGTTTCCGAGCGGCGCCGCGGTCGGGAAGGGCCCGGCAGGCCGGAGGTGCGCCGCGGCGGCGACGCACCTCCGGTTCCACGTGCTCCTGCCTCGGTCTGTCAGCAGTAGAGGTTGGCTCCCGGCGTGACGCCGAGGATCGATGTGAAGCGCTGGTAGGCGTCGACGCGGCTCTGCACCTGCGCGGGGTTCCTGCCGTCGCACTCCAGCGAGCCGTTGATGCTGCGGATGGTCTGGCCGAACCCGGCGCTGTTGACCATCGCGTTGTGGGGGGTCATGGTGCCGGGGCCCGACTGCGTGTTCCAGTACCAGAGGCCGGTCTTCCAGGCGACGGCGGCGTCGGTCTGGACGAGGTTGGGGTTGCCCAGCAGGTCGATGCCGAGCGCGTCACCCGCGGCCTTGTAGTTGAAGTTCCAGCTGAGCTGGATCGGCCCGCGCCCGTAGTACGCCGACTGGCCGGCCGGGCAGCCGTAGGGCTGGCTCCAGTCGCAGTAGTGCGAGTAGTTGGCGGTGTTCTGCTCCACCACGTAGACCAGACCGCCGGTCTCGTGGTTCACGTTGGCGAGGAACGCCGCGGCTTCCTGCTTCTTGACGGTGTCACTGCCGCTGTTGGCGAACCCGGGGAACGAACTCAGGGCGGCCTTGAGGCCGTTGTAGGTGTAGAAGGAATTCCGGCTCGGGAACATCTGGTTGAACTGCGCCTCGCTCACGACGAAGCCGTCGGAGGGATTGGTCGAGCCGCCGTCACAGGAGTACGGCTCCCAGAACCAGGTGCTGATGACGGGGTCGTACCCGGGGTTGTCGTGCTCCGCGATGTAGGCCTTTCCGTCCGTGTACCGGACGATGTTGCCGGTGACGTAGGACCTGCCGGCGACCCAGGCCGGGTAGCTCGAACAGGACCCGCCGGACGGGTTCGTCGGGCCGCTGTCGCAGGCGTACGGCTCCCAGTACCAGGTGCTGATGACGGGGTCGTAGCCAGGGTTGTCGTGTTCGGCTATGTAGGTCTTGCCGTCGGTGTACCGGACGACGTTGCCGGTGACGTAGGACGTGCCGGCGGCCCAACTCGGGTAGCTCGCACAGGAGGCGGCGGAGGCGCTCGTGGCCGGCAGCAGTACCGGTGCGGCGGTTCCGATCAGCAGCGCGGCCAAGACGGAAGACATGCGGCGTTGTGGCACGGGATCAGTCCTTCGCGGGGCAAGGCCGCACCGGGGGGCAAGGCGGAGCCTTGTGCGCGCGCCGACGTTGGCCGGCGCCGCGCAGTCCGGGGCGACCGTGGTGGGGGGGTGTGGAGCCACACTCAACCGCTTTGGTCTGTACCAGTCAAGGTATGGACCAATGGACCCGATGCGATTGGCGAAAAACCGCCGTGCGTCCGGAGGCTGACCAACTGCCCCGAGGGCTGCGGTGGTTGGCCCCGACGGTGGATGCGACCCCTGACGTCCGGCGGTTCCCGCCCAGGGGGAATCGCTCGACCCGGCCTGTGCTCGTTCTCGCCTCACCTCCACGACGGGCCGAGCCGCACGGAGTGCCGGCGCCGCGACCATCGGGAACGGCGCTTCCGCCGGGTCCGCCGCCTATCGCTCCCGCGAAGCCCGAGTCACCCCAGGGGGAGGGGTTCGACGGGAGCGGTGGTGCGGAGTGCGGCGCTCTGGAGTGCCGTGATGCGCTCGATGACGAGTCCCAGCAGCACGGCCGCCGCGATCATGAGGGCCTCGGCCGTCACGAGCAGGGCCATCGATCCCGGGGCCGCCTGGGTCGCCGTCACGACCGCCAGTCCGTGCCCGATCCAGGCGGCCCACCACAGAGTCACCAGTCGGGCGTCTCGCTTCTCCTCCCAGACCGGGGAACTCGCGCGCCCGATGTCGAGGACCGACCGGCGCGGTGCGAAGAGGTTGGCCACCGGGACGAACCAGGCGCCGATCGTCCAGCCCGCGGTCGGCACCGGGCTCGAAGGGGACAGCGACTCGGCGTTGCGCCGGGCCCGGGCGAGCCACGCGAGGAACGGCACGATCGCGAGGGTCATCAGATAGACGAAGACCCTGGAGACCGTCTCCGAAGACGCGTCCGAAGGGTGCAGGTGGTGCTCCCGGAGTGCCACCGCCCGGAACACGTCCGCCACGGCGGCGACCCCGATCGCCGTCTGCGCGCAGCGGGCAAGCGTCCGGGGAGCCTTGAGGGCGGTACTGGTCATGTCCGTGGGGCCTGTCTCGAAGGTGGGTGCGCCGGCGCAGCGGTCGCTGGGGTGGGGTGATCATAGAGCCCGGTCGTCGCACGCGCGTGCGATTTTCGAGTGGTGGGCCCAGGGTTGCGTCCCCGACGGGCGTCGGTCGTTCACCGGCCGACGAAGGCTGCCGGAACGCCGGCGGGTTCACCCCGACCGGTGCGAGAAACCTCGGACGCTCAGGCGCTCGGTCGGAGCGGGGCGGGCTGTGCGGTGAAGGCGCGTTCCAGGAGGGCGTAGAGGGTGTCCCGCTCCTCCTCGCTGAGCCTGTCCAGGCCGGCGCGCGTGGTGTCCATCTTCGCGCGGATCACGTCGATGACGCGTTCGCCCTCGGCGGTGAGGACGACGTTCTTGACCCGCCGGTCGGTGGCGCTGGGCTCGCGCCGTACCAGACCGCGCTTCTCCAGCCGGTCGATGATCCCCGTCATGTTGGAGGCGTCGCAGGTCAGGATGGTGGCGAGGGCGCGCATCGCGGCCGGACCCCGGCGCAGCACGTTGAGTGTCTTGCCCTGGCTGGCGGTGAGGTTCTCGCTCGCCGCGGCCACCGTGAAGTCGCCGTAGTAGGCCCCGAGCGACACCGACAGGAGCTCCATGAGCTGGTCCGTGTCCACACCGCTGGTTCCTGTCATGTGGGTCACCTTACGCCAGGAAGTTTGACCATCTCAAATATTGACGGCTACGGTCAGCTATTGCTTGAAGTTCTCAAGCATCGAGGTTGTTAAGTAGTTAGGGCAGACTTTCCGTGTCTCACACACAGCAAGCGGCGTCGTCGAGGTCCTCCGGGCACACCGGGATCGTCCTGGTGCTCGGGCTCGCCGCCATGGTCGTCTCGATGATGCAGACCCTGGTCGTCCCGATCCTGGGGATGATCCAGAGCGACCTGAACGCCAGCACGGCGAGTGTCAGTTGGGTGACCACCGCCACGCTGCTGTCCGCCGCCGTGTTCACCCCGCTCCTCGGCCGCTTCGGTGACCAGCACGGCAAGAAGCCCACGCTCGTCGGTGTGCTGGTCGTGATGATCGCCGGGTCGGTGCTCGCCGCCACGACGACCTCGCTGACCTGGCTGATCGTCGGGCGGGTGATGCAGGGGGCGGCCACCGCGATCTTCCCGCTCGCCCTCTCCGTACTGCGTGAGGAGATCGCGCCGGAGAAGCTGCACGGAGCGATGGCCCTGGTCAGCGGCACGCTCGCGTTCGGCAGCGGACTCGCCCTGGTCGGCGCGGGCCTCCTCACCCAGGGTTCCCACCCCGACTACCACCGGCCCTTCTGGCTGGCGGTCGTCCTCGCCGTGGTGGCGCTGGTGGGCGTGCTGTTCATGGTGCCCGCTTCCCGGACGAAGGCGGGTGGACGGACGGACTGGCTGGGCGCGCTGACTCTCGGCATGCTGCTGGTGCTCCTCCTGCTGCCCATCTCGCAGGGGCACGAGTGGGGCTGGACGTCCGGCCGGACGCTCGGCACGTTCGCCGCGGCGGTCGTCATGGCGGGTGTGTGGGTGTTCACCGAGAACCGGGTCGAGGAACCGATGGTGGACATGAAGATGTTCGTCCACCGGCCCGTTCTCTTCACCAACCTGGCGGGGCTGCTGCTGGGATTCGCGATGTTCACCCAGTTCATCGGCGTCTCCTACCTCGTGCAGATGCCCGATGACCTGGTCGGTTACGGCTTCGGCGCCTCGGTGCTCGCCGCGTCCGTCGTCTATCTGCTGCCCACCACGCTCGTCTCCCTGGTCGGCGCCCAGTTCGGCGGGGTGCTGGTGCGCAGGCTCGGCGCCCGCGTCACGCTGGCCGCCGGGGCCTGCTTCGGAGTGCTCGGCTTCACCTGGCTGACCGCCGCGCACGACACCAGCGCCTCGGTCATCGGCGCGGGCATGCTCATCGGTCTGGCGATCAGCTTCGGTTACGCCTCCATGCCCGCCCTCATCGTCGCCGGCGTCCCGGCCCACCAGACCGGTATCGCCAACGGCATCAACTCCATCTCCCGCTCCGTCGGCAGCGCCGTCGCGAGCGCGGTGATCACATCGCTCCTGGCGTCGAAGTCCGTGCCGCTGCCGGCCGGCATGCCCGCCCTGCCCCAGGAGAGCCAGTTCACGCTGAGCTTCGCCATCGCCGGAGGGGCGTTCGTCCTGGTCGTCGTCGTCGCCCTCGTCGGCCTCAAGGCGGCACACGCGCCGCGCACACCCGTGATGCGCGAGCCCGTCACCCCCGAGACCCCGGAGCTCGCGGCGGCCGGGGCCGAGGCCACGTCCGTGTGATCGGCCCCTCGCCGCTCAACGCCCCGCGCGTATCAGCCGGTTCGGACACGGTCACGACCGTGCCGCCGGCTGCTCGGCGGAACCGAACTTCCCCTCGTAGAAAGGCACTCCAGTGATGATGTCCTCGGACAGCCGCGAACGCGGGGCGACTCCGGTCGACCACCGTGCCGCGATCGCGGCGGAGACCGCCCGGTTCGTCGCGGCGCTCGAGAACGCCGATCCGGCCACCGAGGTGCCGAGTTGCCCCGGCTGGACGCTGGCGGACCTGGTCCGGCACACCGGCAGCGTGCAGCGCTGGTTCTCGGCTCTCCTGCACGCCCGCGTCCAGGAGCCCCCGCGAAGTCGCGACGTGGACCTGCGACTTCCCGACCGGTGGGACGGCTGTGCCGACTGGCTGGCCGAGAGCGCGACGGTGGCCGCGGAGGCCTTCGCGGCCACCGACCCGGACCTTCCCATGTGGGCGTGGGGCGTGGACCAGCACGCTCGCTTCTGGGCGCGCCGGATGCTCTTCGAGACCCTGATGCACCGGATCGACGCCGAACTGGCACTCGGCCTGCCGCCCGCGATCGACCGCCCGTCGGCGGTCGACGGCATCGACGAATTCCTCGTCAACCTGCCGTTCGCCGCTTTCTTCGCACCCAAGGTCGCCAACCTGCGCGGTCCCGACAGGACCATCCGCTTCCGGGCGACCGACGGTGACGGCGACTGGCTGGTGCGCCTGCGGTCCGACGGCTTCGGGCTCGACGCGTCCGGGGCGGCGGCCGGATCCGCCGACGCGACCGTTCGGGGAACCGCGGCCGACCTGCTGCTCCTCGTCTACGGCCGCCTCCCCCATGAAGCGGAGGCCATCACCTACGACGGGGACGAGGGCCTGCTGACCCTCTGGTTCGACAACTCGGCCTTCTGAAAGGCCGGTTGGGGCGGGCGGCCGGTGAAACCGGCTCCGGGCGCGAAAGCGATCCACTCGTTTCGGGGCGGTCCGTACAACCAAAACCGTGACGGTCATGTCGTACATGGCAGGCAATCGAGAGCCCCAACCGCAAGGGGGAACCATGCGTACGAGACGATCCATGGCGGTGTTGGCCGCCCTGACGATGGCCGGGGTGGGTGCGGTCGTGGCCGCGCCCACACCGGCGGGCGCGGCCACGGCGGTCGCGTGCCCGACCGGCTGGGGCAGCCTGTCGAAGACCGCGGCGGACGCCGACACCGGGTCGCTGACCGACATCAGGACCGGTCGGCACGACTGCTACGACCGCATGGTCTTCGACGTACCCACCGCCGGCACCACGCCGATCGGGTACACCGTGCACTACGTCGACGCCTTCATCCAGGACCCGTCCGGCATTCGCATTCCGGTCTCCGGCGGGGCGATCCTCGAGATCCTGGTGTCCGCACCCTCGTACGACCTGGAGACCGGCACCGCGACCTACCCCGGCCGGGGCGGTCAGCCCCTTCCGGGCGTCAACCTGACCGGCTACCGGACCTTCCGGGACGCGAAGTTCGGAGCCAGCTTCGAGGGAGTCACGCAGGTGGGACTCGGTGTTCGGGCCCGGCTGCCGTTCCGGGTGACGCAGCTCTCCGATCGCCTGGTGATCGACGTCGCGCACACCTGGTGAGGAATCGTCGTCGGCCGCGTCCGGGCCGGTGACGAGACGCGAGTGGGGCGTGGGCGTCCGGCGAGCACCGGCGCCCGAGTCCCGCTCGCGTCCGATCCGTCGGCCGCCGCCACGGCGAGCGCGGTGTGAACCACGGAGCTCACGCCTCCGGTCGGGCCGCCGCCTCGGGGCGCTCCGCGCGCCGGCTCTCGTAGAACATCGGCCACAACGTGACCGCGACGAGCAGCCAGACCAGGGCCACGGTCCCGAGCCCGCCGCCGAACCCCGCGAGCAGCAGCGGCAGCGCGCAGCAGGGCAGAACCACGGACAGCATCCAGCGGCGCCCGCCCTCGGGCTGCCGCAGCGCGGCGATCCCGGTGAGAAGGAAGTACCCGGCCAGAGACGAGCACAACAGCCATCTCGTGCTGTCGGGCAGCGTGTGCAGGTGCCCCGTCGCCGCGCCCAGTCCGGCCGCGAGAGCCGCCAGGCAGCCGGACACGAAGCAGTGCAGCGGGAGCGCCGCGCGGGCCGGAAGGGAGCGCGCGGTGAGATACGGAACCCCTGCGTAGCCGTGCCGGAAGGACAGCGACCACAGGGCGACCAGAAGGAAGAACGCGGCGCCGGCGAGGCCGTAGAGCCGTCTGTCCCAGGTGGCTTCCGAGGCGGCCTCGATCACCTGCGCGACACCCTCGCCGAGCACGATGATCACGAACAGGCCCAGCCGTTCGCTCAGGTCGAAGAACAGTTCCAGCCACGTGGCATGCCGGTCCTCTCCCGAAGCGGGAATCGCGGGCGACACCTCGTTCACACCAGTTCCTGCGCTCTCACCAGGTCGTCGGGACGTACCTCGGCCGTACGACGTGACGCCCGCGCTCACCGGCCGGGAGCGCGCGTCGAGCCGCGGAACCGCTCACATTAGCCAAGCGCCACCGGGGGACCGCGCTGTCGCCGCCGGACGAGGTCGTCGAGGCCCGGCTCGGCGAGCCGGACGAGGTGTGGTCGAGGGCGCCGAAGGGCCGCGTCAGGGCAGGGCGAGCACGCAGAACTCGTGGCCCTCCGGGTCGGCGAGGCACGTCCACGGTACGTCGCCCTGGCCGATGTCGAGATCGGTGGCGCCGAGGGCCCGCAGCCGGGCCACCTCCGCCTCCTCGTCGTCGCCGGGGTACGGCAGCAGGTCGATGTGGACGCGGTCCGGCACGGTCTTCTCGCCCGGCGTGCGGAGGAACTCCAGGTACGGGCCGACATCCTTGGCGGACCGCAGCCTCGCGTGGTCGTCGGTCACCTCGTGCAGGGTCCAGTCGGTCGCCTCACCCCAGAACCTGGCCATGGCCCGCGGATCCACGCAGTCGACCACCAGTGTGGCGATCGGCCCGGTGTCCCGGTAGACCTCCCGGGGCTCCAGCACGCAGAACTCGTTCCCTTCCGGATCGGCGAGGACCGTCCACGGTACGTCGCCCTGGCCCACGTCGACGGGCGTCGCGCCGAGCGTCCGCAGGCGGTCGACCAGCTCCGCCTGATGGGCGGCGGAGGTGGTGGCGAGATCGAGGTGCACACGGTTCTTCGTCGCCGTCTTGGGCTCCGGCACCGGAACGACGTCGATGCCGAGGACGACCGGGTCCGGCCAGACCGGACCGCCGGGAGGCCCGACGTAGGTGGTCACGCCGGGGCTGTACGTACTCCAGCCGAGCGCCTCCGCCCAGAACCGGCCGACCGCCGAGCTGTCGACGGCCTTGATATTCACGTGAACAGGTCGCAGTGCCATGCCGGCGATCCTATGCACGTACGCCGCGACGCCCCGTGCACGTACGCCGCGACGTCCGGCACCGGCGCCGAACCGGACCGACTCGCCCGCCGACCGGGCGTCCCGCGCACCGGGCTGTCCACCCCACGAGAGAGTTGCCCGACCGACCACGTCGGCACCAGGGGCGGGCTACCGCCGGCCGGTGCCCGGCATGCGGATGACCGCCGTTCCTCCGTCCAGATCCACCGTCGTCCGGTTCGGCGGTGCCCCGTCCTCCTCGTCGTCGCGCAGCAGCAGGGCGGACTGGCGTTCCTTCAGCTCGGTCTGCTTGCCCGGCGACAGGCTCGCGTGCAACTGCTCGAACCCGGTCGCCGATATCTGACCCTGCCGTGCCGCGTTGCGCCACGGCAGCAGTCCGGCCTTGCTCGCGCGCAGCAGAAGCTGATCGACGAACGACAGAGCGGTCAGCAGGATGACCAGTCCGGGCAAGGTCATGAAGACGAGGAATGCCATGTCCCGAGTATTCCCTCGGTACCCGGCGGCGTCACCGTCGGGCTGCGGGCCGGCCCACCCGGTCGGTCCCGCCGTCCCAGGCCGAGCACGGCATCACCCGCATCGAGCGGGTCATGACCGACAACGCCTGGGCCTGTCGCAAGAGTCTGGCCTGGAAGGCCGTACCGGCCGACCTCGGCGCGACCGGCAAGCTCACCCGCGCCCACCGGCCGCAGACCGATGGCAAGGTCGAACGCTTCAACCGGACCCTGCTCGACGAGTGGGCCTGCCTACGGCCCTGCACCGGCAACAGCGAACGCACCGCCGTCCTGGCTCAGTTCATCCCCCCAGGCACCGGCCACTTCACCATGGGCCTCCTGCTCGCCATGGTGCACATCTTGATCGGTCTGCTCTGGTCTGCCGTCCTCATCGGCTTCGCTCGCGTCCTGCAGGGGTGGCTCCGCAAGCCCCAGGCTCGCCGACTGCTCGACCGGATCACCGGCACCGTCATCGGCGTCTTCGGTATCAGGCTGGCACTCGGCAACTGACGATCCGAATGTCAGGGTCCAGCGACCTGCTCAGCACCGGACCCGGATCAAGATGGACGCGACGTGGAGTGCGGCCTGGTAGGTGATGGCGAGTTCGTTCGTCCGTAGGGCCAGGCCGCGCCACTGCCCCGGCACGGCGCACGGCGTCCGCTGCCGGGAGCCGGGAGCCGGGAGCCGGGCGCGGAGGGCGGGAATCCGGGACCGTGCCGCCCGCCACGCAACGCTCTCGGGACCGGCCGTCGCCGGGAAGACCGTCCTCCCGACATGGCGCAGTGGTGCGTACCGTACGGCGGCCTGCACCGCACTCGAGGAAACGGTTGGACGTGTGCGTGTCACTGTCGATGCGCCGTGGCCGTGGTTACCCTGAGCCCATGTCCGAGGACGGGGGGCGAGTCGGGCGAGCCCGGAGGGTGGCCGTACGCGCGGCGACGGCCGCGCGGAGTGTCGAGGAGTTCTTCGACGTGGTCATGACCGCGCTGGCCCCGCTGCTCCCATCCGATATCTGGGCCGGTGTCACCGTCGACCCCGCGACCCTGATGAACACCGGCGGCAACTACCGCAACGCCGTGCCCGAGTCGTTGATGCCGCGGATGCTGGACATCGAGTACCGCGAAGGCGATGTCAACCTGCTGCCGGACTTGGCGCGGCGCCCGTCCCCCGTCGGACTGCTCAGCCGCGAAGCCGGTGATCTGCTGGCGCACAGCCCCCGATACCAGGACATCGTCCGTCCCCTGGGCTACCGCGACGAGTTGCGTGTGGCCCTCCGCGACCGGCACGGCGTGTGGGGCGCGCTGGTCCTGGGCCGCGGACGTGACGCTCCGGCCTTCGACGACGTCGATCTCGCGACGGCGGCGACGCTCGCGCAGCCTCTGGGGGACGCGTTGCGACGGCTCCATGTGACCCGGCAGGCGTGGCGGTCCCCCTCGCCCTCAGCCCCGGGACCGCTCCTTCTCGACGCCGGCTACCAGGTGCTGCACCGGAGCCCCACGGCCGGATCGTGGCTCGACGAACTGCTGGGCGGTGACCGCCCCCGCTCGGCGAGCGGCGTACCGGTCTGCCTCCCGCCCTGTGCGCCGTGGCCGCCGCGGTCCGTACCCCGGCGGCGGCCGGTGGATCGTTCACGTCCTGGGCGCACACCCGCACGCTCGGCCCGGCGCGGTTGCAGTTCCTTGCTCAGTTCCATGGGGTTGGGGTACTCGGTGACCTGTTCCGGTGCCAGGAGGCACGGTTTCGGTAGGTACCAGTCGAACTGGAGCACGGGCGGTTCGGGCGGGGCGTCGAGGATGTCGGTGACGGTGTCGGAGGAGCGCCGGCGGAGGGCGGTTCCGGAGTGTGCGAACTCCGCGTGGTCGCAGGGACCACAGGACCTGGAGGAGATCGGCTCCGGGAGGGCTGCCCGGGAGGGGGACGTCGCGGGCGTGGAGCTGGGCCACGGAATCAGGGGAATCGGGCCGTCGAACCACGGGCGGCCCGCGCTGAGCCGCTGCTCGGTCTCCCGTTCCTCGGGCGTGATCGCGAGTGCCTGGGGGTCGCGGAGCCGTCGTTCGGCCGCTGCCGCACGGATGCGACGCAGGAGCCGGATGTCGTCCGGAGAGCGCATCTCGTCCGCCGCTTCACCGTCGTGCGGCTCTTCGCGGTGGGGCCACGGCTCGGTCGGCGACCCGGGCCGGGGGACCAGGTCGCCGTGTTTGCCATGGAGGCCAGTTGAGGGAAGAGCGCGGTCGCGTCGAGCGGCCGCGGCGGGGTGGTGAAACTCATGCCGGCTCCCGACGGCGCGCTGGTGGAGATCAGTTTTCGAGATCGAGCAGGCCGGTGTTGGCCAGGGCGATGTGGATGTGGGGGAACTTCAGCACCGAGGCGACCTCGTGCATGCCGGAAGACAGCTTCATGCGGCCCGCACCGCGCTCAGTTCCCGGTCGGTGACTGGGGTGGGACCGGGCCCTCACCCGCGTAGGTGTGGCCGCGCGGGGCCGACGGTGCGTCGTCTTCGGAGAGAGTCAGGCTGGGCCAGGGGCCGGCGAGGGCGGTGTCGTCCAGGATGATGCCGAGGTGGTCGAGTACGAGGGCCACCACTGGTGCCATCCCGGCGTCCTCGCCCTCGTGCGCGGCGAGTGCCGTCTCGACCCGGTCCCGCCAGGGCCCGGTGTGCTCCGTGCCCGGCATGCCCGGCTCGAAGTTCTCGACACACTCGCCGTCGCGCCAGTACTGGAAGACGTTGAGGCCCTCGGTGGTCAGCACGCTGTACGTCTCGGTAGCCCGGGACAGTGCCGCGAGCGGTTCGGCCCAGGAGCCGATGACGCCGTCCTCCTCGATGCAGAAGGTCCAGTCGCCGAGCTTGCCGGACCGCAGCAGCGAGACCGCCCCGTCTGCGAAGTGGCCCGTGGGCAGTTCCGACGCCTGGTCCGCGTCGAGGAGACGGGAGCGGGACGGGTCGGCCCCGTACCGGGCGAGCACCTTCTCGACGGTCAGATCCCGGGTGAAGGTGACGCACATCCAGGCCGTCGCCCAGTCGAGCGAGGGCGCGTCCGCGTCTGCTGCCATGTTCTGCCTCCGTGATTTGTGCCGCTGAGTGCCGCCGGTCTCCGCACCGCCCGTGATGTGCGGTGCGGAGACCGGATCATGATGCCCGTTCAGGCCGTGAACTCGATACGGAAGGGGTCGTTCTCCACCAGGCGCTGGTACTTGCGGAGTGAGCCGAGGACACCGCCCGCCGAGCTGTTGGCCCGCTGGGTGATGTGCAGCCGCAGGCAGGTCTCGGTGCCCGTGGCCGGACGGGTCGGCCAGGTCGCTGGGGCGGACCAGACGTTGTTCACGACCTGCGGGGTCAGCTCGGCACACAGGCTTCCGTCCTGGCCACCCTCCCTGGTGCTGGCCATCGGGAACTCGTCACAACTGTCCGCGCCGCGCGTGCCCGGGTACAGGTTGCTGAAGGGCGTGCAGGTCGCGGCGCGGTTGATGTCCGCCTGGGCTTGGTTGACCGCGTGCAGGATGTCGGTGCCCCGGCGCTGGATGATCTCTTCGTAGATGGGCACGACGATCCCGTACTTCGCGTGCGAGCGGGAGTAGCTCAGGACCGGAAGGTCGTCGGTGGGGATGACACAGCCGCGCAGCCGGGGCTGCTCCCTGTCGCAGCGGATCTCACCGTTGGCGGGGCTGGACCAGGAGGCGTTCGGGTCGATCGGCGCGGTGCCCGGCATCGTCACGTACATCGCGTAGCTGGTCCGGAAGGAGGAGCGGGTCGTGTCGGCGGCGAAGGCGTCGCCGCTGTACTTGGTGGAACCCGAGACCTCCTGCTCCGGCACCAGGGTGGTGGCGAACCAGGGCTGCTGGGTCACCGTCTTGCAGCCGGCTCCGCAGCTGACCTTCATGCGTACCGTGAGGCTCTTCACGTCACCGGAGACACGGGCCAGCTTGGCGGTGATCGTCTCCTTGAGGTCGAGCGACTTGTAGGAGGTGGCGAGGGTGGAGTTCACCTCGATCTCGCCGGTGCCGATGGGGACGCCCTGCTGGTTGTAGAGCGTGTACTTGACGACGACGCCGCGCAGGCACATGCCACCGGTGCGACTCCAGGTCCACTGGCCCGGGTTGGTGAGTGTGCAGGAGGGCGCGGGCGGCTCGGGATCATCGGCGTCCGGCTCGAACTCCGTGCTGATGCCGTCGCCGGACGGGTCGTCGTCGGCAGCCGCGGTGATGCCCGACGCTGTCGAGGCGGGTGCGGCGAGCCGGCGGCTCGAGGTGTCGCTCTTCGCGGTGGATGCGGACTGTACACGTGTGCATGCCTTGACCGCGCCGCCCGCGTCCGCGCGGTCCTCGGCGGGTATCGGGCTGCAGCTGGTGTCGGCGGTGAAGGAGGTGCTCTGCGTGGGTGTTTCGTCGGCGCCGTCGGCGGCGGGTGTCGCCGTGTCGGTGACGGCGGTGACGGCGGTGACGGCTGGTGTGGCCTGGCTGATGCCGGCTCCGGTGGTGCCGGTCGAGGCGACGGCGAGGAGGGCTGCTATCAGCAACGTTGGCCTGGACGGTCTTCTCACAGTGTGTCTCCTGTTTCGAACTTTGCGTTGCTCAGAGACCCTGCTGCGCAATTCCGGGGCAGTTCCGAGGCTCGGACTTCGACCTGCGGCGATGGGCATGGCCATCGAAGCCTTTGCCGCCGGTCGCTGTTGCCCGCCCGAATTGCGCAGCAGAGTCCTCAGGGGAGGGGTTCGAGGGGCGCGTCAGCCGATCAGTTCGTAGAGGTCCCTGGTGATGGCGGAGGCTCCGTCCTCGACAACGTCCGCGATCTTGCCCACGACGGGCTTGAGGAGCTTGCCGCCGACTGCACCGATCACCTTGGTCTGGCCGTAGGTGACCAGGCTCAGGCCGGTGCCTGCGGCGGACCACCAGAACTCGCTGCTGGTGAAGCCGTGTTCGATGCCGGTGAAGACGGTGCCGATGGCGCTCGCACCCGTGGAGACACCGGCGAAGAAGCCGGCCGCGGCGAAGGCCGGCGGGAAGACGAATCCTGCGAGAGTGCAGCCGGCGGCCAGGAAGCCGGCGCCGATGCTGACCACGTTGGCCGCGTCGGCGTAGAACTGGGCGTCGTTCCACCACTCGTCGGAGTCGGCGGGGTCCTTGGTGCCGTTGGGGTTGACCTGGTCGTTACGGTCGTTGGCGGCGGGGTCACGCTTGGCCTCGCGGTCCGCCTGGGCCTTCTCTTTTGCTGCCTTGGCCATGGCGGCCACTTCGGCCCGGTGCTTCTCGGCGGTGATCCGCTTGGCGTCGGAGTACGCGGCGGCGGCCTCCTTCGCGTCCGCCTGAGCGTCGAGCATGGAGGCACGGGCGGCGTTGGCCGAGGCCTGGGCGGCGGCGGAGGACTTGAGGGCGGCACGCGCCGAGTCCATCGCCTTGTTGGCCGAGTAGTTGGCCGAGCGGGCCGCGCCACGGGCGGTCGCGGCGGCCGCCTTCGCGGTGTTGGCGGAAGCCTGGGCGTCAGCGGCCGACTTGTCGGCGGCGTCCGCGTTCGCTCGCGCCTCGGCCGCGTAACTGTCGGCCTTCTTGGACGAGGCGATCGCCTTGTTCGCCCACTCCTGGGCCTTGGCGGCGTTGTTGCGGGCCTCCCAGGCGGCCTGGGTCGCCCGCGCGGCGTTCTCCTGCGCCTTTTCGGCGATCTTCGCGGCGGCGGCGATGGCACCGCGGATCGCGGCGACATGGGTGGCGGTGTCGTGGTCGAGCTGGGCCGTCCGGAACTGGACCACGGTGATGAAGTTGCGGAGCATCCACGCCGGGCCCTCGAGGGCGACCTCGGCGTAGGCCTTGGTGAAGGCGCCACCGGTGCTGATGAGCTTGCCGGCGAGGACCTTGTCGTCCTCCTTCTGCGCCAGCGGGTAGTCGTGGTCGAAGAAGTAGTTGAGGGATTCGGTGGTGTTGGTGTCGAGTGCCTTGTTGGCGGCGGCGGTGACGGCCTTGCCCGCGCCCTCGGAGAGGATCCTGCCGATCGCGACGCGCAGCTCCTCGTCGGAGGCCTTCTTCATGCCGCTGGTGAGGAAGTCGCCGACGGCCTTGGAGCTGGAACTCTCCAGGGCGAGCTGGGCAGCCTCGGCGATCTTCGGCGCAGCGATCGTCGCCACGTGGAGGGTGGTCTCGCGATCATCCTGGCCCTGGGCTACGGCCCGGTCGATGTCGATCCAGGCGAAGACGTCGTCGTCGGAGCCCGCCAGGGCGTGCTGGGCGGCCTGCCGGGTCCAGGCGCCCCGGGACTCGATCAGGCCGATCGCGGCCTTGCGTCCCAAGGTCGCGGCGAGCGCCAGATCGCCGGAGTACAGGGCCTGTTCGGCCCTGGTGGTGAGGTCCTTGATCTCCTGGGTGGTGCGCTCCGCCAGGAGCCGCTTGCCGCGGACGTCGGACAGATCGGTCGCCTCGATGGAGGCGAGCAGCTGCGCCTCCTCGATCGCTTTCTGCTTGTCCTGCTCCAGGGTCTGGGCCTCGGCTGCGCGGGCGTTCTTCTCCACCTCGAGGGCGTCGGCGACGGCCTTGGTGGCGACGTTCGCGGCCTTCACGGCCTCGTCGGCGTGCGCGGTCGACTTGTTGGCGTAGTCGATGGCCTGGCCCGCGTACTTCACGGCCTCCTCGGCGGCTGCTGCCGCCTTGTCGGCGTGGGTGGCGGCGGAGTTGGCGGCGTCGCGGGCGGTGCGGGCCGCGGCGGCGGCGGCGCCGGCCAGGGCCTGGGCGGCGGAGGCCGCGTTGGTGGCACGGTTGGCGGCACTGGTGGCGATGGCGGCCTGACGCTTGGCCTCGGCCGCCTCCGACTGCGCGACGCCGGCGGAGGCGGCGGCCTGGGCGGCGGCCGTGGCGGCGGCGGCCGAGTTGCGTGCGGCGGAGGCGGCGGCGCTGCCGGCGGACGCGGCCGCATCGCCGGCGACGGCGGCCTTGTCGGCGGCCGCGGCGGCGCTACGGGCCTTGGCCGCCGCGTTCTTGGCGGCGACCGCGGCGTTCTTGGCCTCCTGCGTCTTGCTCGCGTCCTTGGAGGCGGCTATCGCGGCCCGGTAGGCACGGGACGCGGCGCTGCCCGCGTTCGAGGCGGCCTGAGCGGCGCCGGTGGCCGCCCAGGAGGCGCGGCGGGACGCGTTCACCGCGGCATTGGAGGCGTTGATGGCGTTGCGCGCGGCGTCCGCCGCGCCCTTCGCCGCGCTCGCCGCCTTCCGGGCCGCCGCCGCCGACTTCTTCACATCGTTCTGGGCGGCGGACGCCTCGGCGGCGGCCTTCTCGGCTGCTTGCTTGGCCTTTTCGGCGGCGGTCTCGGCGCGGGCCGAGGCCTCCACGGCCAGGTTGGTCTCCTTCTGGGCGCGCTTGCCCTCGCGTTCGACGAGGGCCACCAGCTCCTCGATGGTCGCCGACTCCTGGTCACGGGCACGCGCGATGTGCTGGCCGGTCTCGATGAACCACTCCACATCGGCCGCGGAGCCCTCGAGCGCACGGCTCGCGTACTTCTGCACCTCCGGGCCGGCGGTCACCAGCATGGCGCTGACCTGGACCCGGGTGTCCTCCAGACGCGCGTCGTACTGCTTGTCGGTGAGGAAGACGGTGAGAGCCGGGTTGGTGGCGGTGTCGAGGGCGGTGTTGGCGCTGCGCACCACCGCCTTGTCCCCGGTGGACGAGACGATGGTGGTGGCGACCCGGAGATCTTCGAGAATGGCCGGTCTGAAGCCGTCCTTCAGGAACGCGGCGATCGCGGCGTCGCCGCCCTCGAGGGCGGCGACGGCCTCCCGGCGCAGGCCCTTGCCCGCACGGTCCAGGCCGCGGACGATCGCGACCCGGTTGTCCTCCACGGTCTGCCTCGGCAGCGTCTCGGCGAGGAAGGTCTGGACGTCGGCGTCCGACCCGTAGAGGGCCGCGGCGGCGGCGGCCTTGACGCCCTTGCCACCGGTCAGCCACGCCCTGACGACCTTGGCGCGCTCGGTGTCCGGCAGCGGCACCGGTTCGGGTGCCGCGCCTTCTGTCGCGGCGGCGGCCGTGGGGAGGAGCGCTAAGGGGGTGAAGGCCACGGCGGTGGAGGCGGCGAGCGCGCCGAGCACGCGGCGCCGGCTCCAGAAGATTGTCTGCATCAGAGAGTTGTCCTCGTGTGAGCTGTTGACAGGACATGCCGGATCTCACCGGCAGGGCGGTTTCCGGCGTGCCCGCAAGATGGAATGCCAACGGACGCGAAGTAGCGTGCGGTCGGAGTTACTTGTAGTGCGTGACCATATCAACTGTCCATGCAGAAGAGGCTAATTGGGGAGTCGCATGCCTCAACAGGCTTTGGAAATACAGCCCCTGACGAATCATCAAGAGATTCTTTACATGTCCTTCACAATCCTCATGCAACCTTTATGAAGTGTGACGGAGGTCACGAATGGATCATAGGGATTGTCGTAGTATGCGTGGTTTTTCGCGCTCGACCTGAGGGTCACTTCGTGTTTGCATGGCGAAGCGGATGATGATCACCGGGACGGGGGCTTCTCGCCTTGATAGGCAAGGGAACTTCTCCCCAAGGGAGTTGGGGAGCACCCGGCAGAGCGATGCCGATATCGCATTCCCGTGCACCCGAAAATCCGAGACCGGTGACGAACATCCGGCCGTCAGCGACGAACTTAGGGATGCAATGAAGGAATACAGCAGAATGTCCGTGAAGCCGCAGCGCAAGCGGATTGCGCTGCGCGCACTGGGCGCGGCCGCGGTCGGCGCCCTGGCTTGGATCACGGCGACCACGGGCATCCCCGGCGGGGCGTCGCAGCAGACGAGCCCCACCGCACTGGTCGCGGGGGAAACCCCTGGTTACGCGGTGGAGGACTTCAGCTACCCGCTGGCGGACAAGATCCTGGCCGAGAAGAACATCGTCCTCAAGCGCGGCGACGGGCACATCACCCTGGCCGACTGTGCGGGTGGCACCGGGCTCCTGGAGATCCTGGCCCGCGACAAGGCGGACAAGATCTGCTTCAAGGTGGTGGGCGACTCCGGCTGGCTGACCCTGGAGATCCCGGCGGTCTACGCGGTCAAGGGCAACGACTACACGACCGAGGTCGACATGACCGTAGGCACCGAGGAAAAGTCGTTCGACATCAACAAGAACTCCTGGACCCCGGTGGGTGAGGCCGCGGACGAAGAGGGCCGCGATCACCTGCTCGTCGAGATCAGGTCTTCCAAGTAACCGCAGCCGACGCCGACATGCTCACCGCTCCGCGGTCCGGTTCCCGCCGGACGTGCGGCCCTCGTGCCAAGGAATACACGTACATGCGCCTCTCCAGACGCCCCCGCCTCTCCGCGTTAGCCACTGCCCTGCTCGCGGCCCCCCTCGCGCTGGGCGCCGTTCCGGCCGCGACCAGCTCGGCCACCGCGCTCGGCGGGGCCGATGCCCCGGCACAGCTGAACTACGTCACGAAGATCAACGTCGGTGAACAGGCCGCCTGCACCGGTACCCTCGTCGACCCGCAGTGGGTCCTGACCGCGGCCACCTGTTTCGCCGCGGACGGCAGGCCCCCCGCAGGCAAACCCGCCGTCACCACCACCGTCACCGTCGGCCGCACCGACCTGACCCAGACGGGCGGCAGCGTCCAGCAGGCCCTCTGGCTCATCCCGCACGCCGACCGCGACCTGGTCCTCGTCAGGCTCGCCGCCCGGATCACCGATCCCGCGATCAAGCCCGTGCCGCTGGCGACCACTCCCGCCGCCGCGGGCGAGAAACTGACGAAGGCCGGATTCGGGCGCACCAAGACCGAGTGGGTGCCCGACAAGCTCCACACCGGCACGTTCACCGTCGCCTCCACCACGAATACGACAGTGGACCTCGACGGCTCCGACACCGCGACCGTCTGCAAGGGCGACGCCGGCGGTCCCGCCCTGCGCACCGTCAACGGCACCACCGAGCTCGTCGCCGTCAACTCACGCTCCTGGCAAGGCGGATGCCTCGGCAACGATCCCGCCGAAACCCGCACCGGCGCCATCGACACCCGTGTCGACGATCTGGGCAGCTGGGTCAAGGAAGTCTTCAGCCGCGAGAAGGTCACACCGGCGGACATCGACGGCGACGGCAAGGACGACCTGGTCCTGCAGCGCATCGACGGTTCCGTCGTCGTCCACCGCAACCTCGGAACCAGCTTCGGTGTCGGCACTGTCATGTCCGCCGGCTGGAGCCGTTTCCTCACCGGTACCGACATGGGCCGCCTGTACTTCGCCGACGTCACCGGTGACGGCAAGGCCGATCTCATCGTTCATGGCACCGACGGCAACGTCGCTGTTCGCAAGAACATGGGCACCTACTTCGACGGCGGTACC